>CAYQVV010000024.1:11047-15707 GCA_964421155.1 uncultured Elusimicrobiaceae bacterium | reverse complement strand
ATATTGTAGCAGCAAATAAAGATGTCAGAGTAGACAAAAAATACAAAACAAACAATAAAAGAATGTGTAATAAATATTTTTTTATTTTTTTAAACATATATCTTAATTATCCTCTCTTTCATTAAATCTATAATTTATTTTACAATTATTTTTTTAGTTGATTGTGCACCACTACCATCTTTATTATAAATATATACTGCATATTCTCCAGTTTTCAATTTTTTTGTCTCATCTCCTGATAAAGAAAATCTTAATTGCCTAGAATTATTACATGTTGTATTAATAATTGGAAGACCTGACCACATTACCAAAATACCTATTTTCCCTTCTTGAAAATTATATCCTTTCAAAGTTATATTAACACTATCTCCAGCACTTACTTTCCCATCACTTGTATGAACTACCAAATCTTCGATATAAGACTTTCTAACTAATTGCAAAATTTTTTTTCCTTCGAAAACAACTTCTTCTCCTTTATCATTATAGCTAATTATAGACATATCTATAGGTTTTAAAATGTCTATGTATTTATCTGTGCTAATAGTACAATTTATGTTATATGCATTTAAAAATTTCACATCTTTTATATGAATACCAGGATTCGAAAATTGTATCTCTGAGTATAAATATTCATTTAAACTATTTTGTGGCATTGGTTCATTTGTAGAAATATTTAGAACTATATCTTGAATTCCTTGTTCTAATTGATTTGGGTTACAAGAATTTATTTTATATTTTTGTGCTGCAAATAAAATTCCAATTAAATAAACTATAAAAACAAATAAAAATAAATTTTTTAGTATAAATTTTCTATTTTTTAACATATTTCCCCCTCTTAAAAAACGAACAGCATATTTAAATATAATCTATTTTTCATATTTTGCAATAAATTTTAATAAAATTTTTTATTTTTTTCTAAACCTATTCTTTTATTAAAAATCAAAGATATTAATTATTCCTAAAAACAATTTGAATTTAATTAATTTTCTTTAAAATTTCTTCTAATTCTTCCTCAGAATTAAACTTTATACCAATTGTCCCTTTCTTTTTTTCTAAGCTATTTATCTTAATAAAAAATTTATTTTTATCTATATTAAATTTATTATAAACATTTCTAACAAACTCTCTATTTTTTTCTATTTCTGATTTCTTATAAATAATATTAATATTTTCATCTGACAAATTTTCATATATTTTTTTTATATAATTTTCAATATCTTTTACTGATAGATTTTTTTCCACTGATTCTTTTGCTATTTTTTCTCTTATAGTTTCGTCTTCTATAGATAATATTGTTCTTGCTTTTGCAGAACTTAATTTTCCATTTCTAACCAAGTCTTTAATATCGTCTGATAAATTTAATAGTCTTAAAATATTAGCTATATATGGTCTACTTTTTTGCATTTTCTTAGAAATATCTTCTTGAGTCAAATTATATTTTTCCATTAATAATTTATATGTTTCAGCTTCTTCTATAGCATTTAAATCTTCTCTTTGTAAATTCTCAATCAAAGCTATTTCCAATCTTTCGTCTTCTGTGTAATCTTTAATGATAACAGGAACTTTTTGTAGCCCAGCCATCATTGAAGCTCTATACCTTCTTTCTCCAGCTATTAATTTATAAAAAAACTCTGTATCATCTTTTACAACAACTAAAGGCTGAATAATACCATTTTGTTTTATAGATTCCGCCAATTCTTGTAATTTTTCAGCATCAAAATTCTTTCTAGGCTGATATACTCCAGTTATAATTTTATCAATATCTATTTCTACTATATTTTTTTCATTAATATCTCCATATAATACAGACTCTGAAAATCCAGGAATTATTGCTTCTAATCCTTTTCCTAATTTTGATGTCATTTAAAAATCTCCTATAATATTTTTTTATAAAATCTTTTCAATTTAATATTTTTTATAATCTAAAATTTCTTTGGCCAATTCTAAATACGCAATTGCTCCATTGCTAGTTATATCATATAAAACAACCGGTTTTCCATAACTAGGAGCTTCTGCTAATTTTATATTCCTAGGAATAAGAGTGTTACATACTTTTTGAGGGAAATGTTTTTTCACATTTTCAATAACCTCTTTACTTAAATTCACTCTTGAATCAAACATTGTCATCAAAACACCTTCAATATCTAATGTTTTATTAAAATGTTCTTTTACAGCTTTTATTGTATTTAATAATTGCCCCAAACCTTCTAATGCATAATATTCACACTGAATAGGAATTAAAACACTATTAGAAGCACTTAAACTATTTAATGTTAACATCCCCAAAGAAGGAGGACAATCTATTATTACAAAATCATATAACTTTTTTATATTCTCTAAAATATTTTTTAAAACAAACTCTCTATTTTTCATTTGAATAATTTCAACTTCTGCTCCAACTAAATTTATAGAAGAGGGGATAATATCTAGCCAATCTATTTCCGTTTCTATTATTACTTCTTCTATTTTCTTTCTACCAACTAAAGCATCATATATAGTATATTTAATTTCTTGCTTTCTTATTCCTAAACCACTACTTGCATTAGCCTGAGAATCCATATCTATTAACAAAGTTGATGCTCCCAAATAAGCCAAACTAGAAGCTAGATTTACACTTGTTGTTGTTTTACCAACTCCACCTTTTTGATTTGCAACACTAATAACATTCACAATTTATCTCCTTTAGTCTTTTTTGTTTCACATGAAACAATCTAAATAGAATCTTTTTGTTTACAAAGCCATTTTCTCCAATTTTTATCTAATTCATCTACATTTTTAAAATCCCATGGATATGTAGAACTTAATGCCATATCTGGATTTTTATATATTTTTAAATTCTCACAAAAAATTTTGAATCCACTCCTATCTAAAGAAAGCAAATATGCAATAACAGTGCCAACTTGCATATACCAAATAGATATATTTTTATCATTTTCTTCTAATCCTGTAGAATATTTAAAAACATCTCTAAGGTGTGGAAGTTGATTTTTTGTTAATTTTTTTATATCCCATTTTTTATTTGAAAACCTTTTATCTTCATATACTGCCAATCCTTCATGAAGCCAATTAATATTCATACTTCTAGGATAACCCATATAATTATCAAAAACCAAATGGGTTAATTCATGAACTAGAACATCTCTCATTAAATTTTTCTGTTCAAAAGTATATATAATATTTTTTTTAGAATCCGCATGACCACCTGCCCAACAGTTAATTTTAGTTTTTTTCAAATAATCTTTTTGCGTTTTATATATGTATATTTTTATTTTTTTAGGAGAAAAATAAAAAAAATAATCCAAATCTTGAATTATAAATAAATACGCTCTATCTATATTATAGATAACATCTTTAATTGCAGATTCATTATAATAATAAATTTCAAAATTAAATGTATGATATACAAACCAAGAATCTATTAACCCCTCATCAGAATTAGCAATATTTTTAGAAAAATCATTTGAATCAAAAATATCTTCTTGAGAAAATAAAAAATTAGAAACAAAGAAAAAAAACAAAACAAAAACAAATAATAAGTATAAATTCTTTTTTTTATTCTTTTTCATATATTTTTTCTTTTTGTTTCACATGAAACATTATCTTTTTCCTTTTTATCTAAAACTTTACATAAAAACTTATATTCTTTCAAAAAAACATTTATTTCTTTTCCAACAACAATCTCTTCTGAATTCAAAATCTTACCATTTAAAGAATTTTCTTTTATAACTGCATATCCTTTAGAAATAATTTTTATAGGATTCATAGCATCTATTTTAGCTATTAATTTACCTAAAGCATAAGCATTTTTATCTAATTTTTTTTCCATATTAATTACAATTTTTTCAAAAATATAGTCCAAAATCTGTGATTTATTTTCAAAAAACAATATTGGATTTTTTAATATTTTTACATTTTTAAAATATTCAAAGCGAGTTTTATATAAATTCAAAATCGCTTCCATTTTGTTTTTTAATTTATTATTTAAAAAATCTATATTATTTTTTATTTCATTTTTATCTTTTATCAAAAGCTCTGCTGCCGCAGAAGGAGTCGCTGCCCTCAAATCGGCAACAAAGTCAGAAATAACAAAGTCTACTTCATGTCCGACACAAGATATAATAGGAATAGACGAGTTAAATATTTCTCTAGCCACAATTTCCTCATTAAAAGCCCATAAGTCTTCTATACTTCCTCCTCCTCTACCTACCAACAAAACATCTACTTTATTTAAAAAATTAAAATATCTTACTGCTTCTACTATTTCAAATTTTGCATCATCTCCTTGAACTTTTACTGGATATAAAATTATATTTAAATTAAAAAATCTTCGTTTTAAAATAGATAAAATATCTCTAATAGCAGCACCCGTAGGAGAAGTGATAATTCCAACCTTTTGTGGAAATAATGGAATCTTTTTTTTATATTTCAAATCAAACAACCCTTCTTTTAACAATTTTTCTTTTAATTGTTCAAAAGCAAGTTGCAACGCCCCAATTCCTTTTGGTTCCATATAAACAACATTTATTTGATATGTCCCACCTTTTACAAAACAACTTATACTCCCTTTAATTAAAACTTTCGTTCCCTCTTTAGGAATAAATTTCAAATAAGAATATAAATGATTAAACATTATAGCTTTCAATTGTCCTGTTTCATCTTT
>CAYQVV010000024.1:0-10947 GCA_964421155.1 uncultured Elusimicrobiaceae bacterium | reverse complement strand
AATAAGAATATAAATGATTAAACATTATAGCTTTCAATTGTCCTGTTTCATCTTTCAATGAAAAATAATAATGTCCACTAGAATGAAGTTTACTATTAGAAATCTCTCCCTCTATCCATATTTCTGAAAAATTTTCTTCTAATAAATCTTTTATTAAACGATTTACTTCTCCAACTTTAAAAATTTGTCTTTGATTAATAGTTTTTATATTTTCTAATGTTTCATATGAAACATTTTTTATTTTTTTTAAATTATTAGGTTTTTCGAAAGTATCATTTTTATTATTTAAAATATTCATAGCCATAGAATCATCTTCTACAAAACTAAATAAATCTCCAGCATAATCAAAATTTTTTAACATTTTGTTTTTTGACATTTTACTCTCTATAAAATTTTAATGTTTTAATTATATAAATAATCTAAAAAATATCAAAATTTTTTTATTATTATCATTTTGATTTTTGTAAATTTTATGATATTATATTAAAAAATTTAAAAGGAGCTTTTAATTATGCTTAACAATTCAGATACAAATTTAGATTATAAAAATAATACTCTTAATTTAGACAATACAGACTTATCTAAATTAACAAAAGATTTTCAAACTCCATTCTTTGTATACAGTTATGAAACATTAAAAAATAACTTTTTAAAATATCAAAAAACTTTAGAAAAGCTTGATATAAAAAACATAATCTGTTTTGCTATGAAGACAAATTCAAATTCTACAATTTTAAAAGAATTTCATAATTTAGGAGCTGGATTTGATACTGTTTCTGGAGGAGAAATTTTTAAAGCAATAAATGCAGGGGCAGATCCTCAAAAAATAGTATTTGCAGGAGTTGGAAAAACAAAAGAAGAAATAGAATTTGCAATAGAAAACAATATATTAATGTTTAATGTTGAATCAAAAGATGAATTAGATTTAATAAATAATGTTGCAATAAATCTAAATAAAAAAGTCAAAATAGCATTTAGAGTTAATCCAAATGTTGATCCAAAAACTCATCCTTATATTTCAACGGGACTTTCAAAAAATAAATTCGGGATAGACATTCTAGAAGTAGATAAACTTTATATTTATGCTTCTAAACTAGAAGGGATTTTGCCAGTTGGAATTCATTGTCATATTGGATCTCAACTTTTAGATTTATCTCCTTATGAAGAAACTTTTATAAAATTATTTGAATTATTTGAAAAACTAAAAACTTTAGATATAAAAATAGAATATTTAAATATAGGAGGAGGATTAGGGATTTGTTATAATGCTGAAAACCAAAATACCCCTGATCCAAAAAATTTATTTAATGATTTTTTAATCTCAAATATAAAAAAATATAATTTAACTTTAATCTTAGAGCCGGGGAGATCTTTGATAGGAAATGCTGGAATTTTAATTACAAAAGTGCTTTATAATAAGCAAAATAAATCTAAAAATTTTATAATTGTTGATGCAGGAATGAACGATTTAGCAAGGCCATCTTTATACGATGCATATCACGAAATTTCACCATTAATACAAAATAATGATAGAAAAAAAATTACTGCCGATATAGTTGGTCCTATTTGCGAATCAACAGATTTTTTGGCAAAAGATAGATTAATCCCAGAAATGAAACAAAACGAATATTTAGTTATTCAAAGTGCAGGCGCATATTGCTTTAGCATGTCTTCTAATTATAATTCTAGACTTAAACCTGCAGAAATTTTAATTAAAGAAGGTGCAATAATTCCTATTAGAAAAAAAGACTCTTTCAAAGATCTTCTTTTAAATGAAATATAAAAAAGGAGTATTTAATTATGAATGATTTCAAATCAAAAAAATTAGTATCTATAATTATGGGAAGCGATTCTGATTTAAAAGTTATGCAAAATGCAGCAAAACAATTAGAAAATTTTGAAATAGACTATGAAATAGTAATATCTTCTGCACATAGAACTCTTGAAAAAACTCTTGAATATATAAAAAAAGCTGAAGAAAAAGGGATAGAAGTTTTCATCGTAGGTGCTGGAATGGCAGCTCATTTAGCAGGAGTAATAGCAGGAGATACAATTTTACCTGTAATAGGAATTCCTATGCCCGGTGGAGCCTTAAATGGAGTTGATGCTTTATATTCTACGGTTCAGATGCCAAGCGGTATTCCAGTTGCAACTCTTGCAATAGGAAATGCTGGTGCAACTAATGCTGGAATCCTCGCAACTCAAATTTTAAGTTTAAAATATCCAGAATTAAAAATTAAACTTAAAGAATTTAAAAATAATTTAAAAAAACAAGTTTATGAAAAAGATGAAACTCTACAAAATATCGGATATAAAAAATATTTAGAAAATATAAGCAAATAATAAAAATTTTTGATATACTTATAAAATCAAAAAAAATTTAATTGTTTAGTTTTATTAATCAAAAGGAAAAATTTTATGTTTAAAGTATGTATGACTGGAAGAACTAATGTCGGGAAATCTAGTATTTTCAACAGAATAATAAAAAACAAAAAAGCATTAGTTTCTGCTACACCAAACTTAACTAGAGATAGAAATCATGGAATATGTGAATGGAAGGATAAAAAATTTTGTTTCATAGATACAGGTGGAATTGAACAAGAAAGCAATGACCAAAAAATGAGTTTTGAAACAAATTGGATAGTAAAAAACATTACCCTAGGATTAAATGAAGCAGATATGATATTGTTTGTAGTTGATGGGAAAGAAGGATTGAATCCTCTAGATAAAAATATTTTAAGATGGCTAAAAGTTAGATTTAATGATAAACCATTAATATTACTCATTAATAAAGTTGACAGCAGACATAATGAAAATATTGCTAATGATTTTTATGAATTAGGGTTGGACGAAATGCTAAAAGTTTCTGCATTGCATAATCTTGGATTTATAGATCTATTAGATAAAATTACAACATACATAAAACCTGAAGATATGCTAGAAAAAAAATTTAATCTTGCCAACATAGACGAAACTGATATAAAAATTGCATTAGTTGGAAAGCCAAATGTTGGAAAATCAAGCCTTTTAAATCAAATTTTGGGAGAAGAACGAGTCTTGGTAAGCGATATTCCAGGAACAACTAGAGATGCTATTGATACATTTTTAGAAAAAGATGGTGTAAAATATACTATAATAGATACTGCTGGAATAAAAAGAAATAGTAAAAAAACTGAATTTGATGCAATATCTATAAAAGCAACTGAAGAAGCAATTCAAAGAAGCAATATTTCACTTTTAGTGATGGACGCATCAAGTGGAATTAATCATATGGATTTGAGAATTGCTGGAATGATAAATGAATATAATAGAGCATCCATAATTGTTGTAAATAAATGGGATATAATAGAAGACAGAGAAGATTATGTAAAAAAATTTTTAGATGATAGAAAAAAACTATTTCCATTTCTTCTTCATTCTCCTGTTATTTTTGTTTCTGCAAAAACAAAAATAAGAATCCCAAAAATTTTTGAACTAGTTAAATCTGTTTATGCTGAATATTCAAAAAGAATCCCAGATAATGAAGTTTCATCTCTTTTTAGAGAATGCTACAATAAAAAATATCCACCTAGAGGAAAAAAGAAATATCCTATCGTTATTTTAGGAGGAAAACAATTAGAAATAAAACCTCCTTTATTTTATGTAAAAGTCAACAAAGATGGGGAATTGCATACTTCATATAAAAGATATTTAGAAAATAATCTTCGTGACAAATATGGATTTGAAGGAACTCCTATAAAAATAATTTGGAAATGCGAAGACGAAACCCAGATGTAAAAAAGAGGGGACAATGACAAAAACTAAAATTTTAGTAGTTGACGATGAGCCTAATATATTAATTCTATTAAAAGATTCTTTATCAAAAAATGATTTTGATGTATATATTTCTTCAAATATTGAAGAAGCTAAAAAAATAATAGAAAAAGAAACTATAGATATTATAATCTTAGATATAGAATTAGGAGCATTCAGTGGAATAGACTTTTGTAAAAATTTAAAACAAAATAGAGAAACAAAAAATATTCCAATAATAATGATAACTGCAAAATTTATAAACACGGATGACATTGTGGATGGATTCAATGTAGGAGCTGACGATTATGTCACAAAACCTTTCAAAATAAATATATTAATCGCTAGAATTCACGCTATTTTAAGAAGGAAAGGTGTTTTTATAGAAGAAAAAAAAGACTCTCTAAAAACTAAACATTTTACAGTTAATTTTACAGAATATAAAATTTATTTAAATAAAAATTTACTTTCTTTAACTCCTAAAGAATTTAAAATTCTAAGCTTTTTTATATCTAAACAAAATAGTGTTATTGAAAAAAGTTTATTAATGGAACAAGTCTGGGGCACAGAATATTATGGAAATTTTAGAACTATTGATAAACATATAGAAAATATTAGAAAAAAGTTAGGAATTTACAGCGAATGTATTGAAAC
Organism: uncultured Elusimicrobiaceae bacterium; assembly: GCA_964421155.1. GTDB lineage: Bacteria > RUG730 > RUG730 > RUG730 > RUG730 > CAYQVV01. The sequence goes on along the minus strand of CAYQVV010000024.1, from coordinate 6,501 downwards.
TATCCCAAGCATTGGATTTAAATTTGTAGAAAAAATTTGAAGCATTTTCACAAAATATAAAATGCCTTATTTAAATAAATAAAAATTTTTTAAAGGTAAAAAAAATGGAAATAGTAAAAAACAAAATAAAATTAGATATGCTATTTAATATGTCAGAAAAAATCTTTGGAGATTTTGTAAAAGCTGTCGTCGATGTAGAAAAAAATCTTCTGGCTGTTGATGCAGAACTACATGCAGATTTAGAAGCCTTTTTATTAGAAGATGGCGCTATTCAAAAAAATTTATGGGGAATAAATTTATATCCAAATTTTTTTGGAACTGACGATTTTGTTGAATTTGATTCAATGATAAATTTAAGACCTACTCAAGGAAATAGAACTAGAAGTGTGGAAAATATTGATATACAAAAAAAAATTATTGAGATAGTAACTGAGAAAGTTGAAAAATGATTATAATTCATAAAAATTTAGCAGAAAACGATTGGAATAATTTTAATTTATTAAAACAAATGGGAAACATAGGAAGTGAAGTTTCTCGCTCAATAAAATGGAAAGAAAAAAATAACAAAGAAATCTCTTTAAAAGCTTTTGAAAGAGCATTAGAATTATTTGACTTAACTATTGCTTGTCCTAATAATAAACATAGATTAAAAGAAATTTGCAGAGCTAGAGAATGTTTTGCGGATTATTTTGTTGGAGAAAATCAATATAATTGGACAAAAGAAAGCTTGATAAAATATTTTGATTATTTTGCAATAGCAGCTAGAAAAGAAAAAAATTTAAATAAATAAAAAAATATAGAATTGTCATATATGAATAAATTATTTTATTTTCAAGAATAACGAAAGTATAAAAATTAATTAATAAAAATTTTTTATTGATAAAAATAACTGTTTTATTTACTGAAATAAAACTTCGTTGAATCTTATTATAATTTTAATTTTCTATTTATGACTGAAAAAGGAAATGAAAATGTCAGAAAAAGATTACAGACAAAAAATTAGAAATTTTGCGATTATTGCACATGTTGACCATGGAAAAACTAGCTTGGTTGACCAAATGTTTAAACAAGGTGGATTATTTAGAGATAATCAAGTTATGGCAGAAAGAATGATGGATTCTATGGATCAAGAAAAAGAAAGAGGAATAACCATCATGGCAAAAAATGGAGGGCTAAGATATAAAGATTATTTCTTTAATATAATAGACACTCCGGGACATGCTGATTTTGGTGGACAAGTAGAATGTGTTTTAAAAATGGCAGATGGAGTTTTGCTATTGGTAGATGCTTCTGAAGGTCCTATGCCTCAAACTTATTTTGTTCTAAAAAAAGCATTAAACTTAAATTTGCCTATTATCGTCGTAATAAATAAAGTAGACAAACCTAGTGCAAGATGTGAATGGGTTGTTGATCAAGTTTTTGATTTAATGGTAAAACTTGGGGCTCCTGATCATATTTTAGATTTTCCAGTAGTTTATGCTTCTGCAAAAGAAGGCTATGCAATGGAAGATTTCAAAAAACCCGGAACAAACATTGAACCACTTTTTCAAAAAATTATAGATTATATTCCAGCACCAAATGGAGATTCTACAGACACTTTACAATTATTGGTCAGCTTATTAAAATTTAACCAATTTTTTGGAAGGCTTGCAGTAGGAAAAATAATGACTGGTAGCATCAATATCAACCAAGATATTTGCATTACAAACGACGGGGTTAATTTTAAAAATGCTAGAATTACAAAAATATATAAATTTATAGGAAATGATATAGAATTTTTTGACAATGCAAAATCAGGTGAAATAGTAGCTGTTGCAGGAATAGAAAATATAACACTTGGAGAAACTATAACTCAAATAGATAATCCAAAATTTATATCTGCTCCTATGATAGATCCTCCAACTATTTCTATGAATTTTTTACCTAATGATTCGCCTTTTGCAGGACAAGAAGGAACTTTTGTAAATTCAAGACAAATAAAAGAAAGATTAGACAGAGAAATTTTATCTGATGTTGCTTTGCATTATGAAGAATTAAAAACAGAGCCCGGATTTAAAGTTTCTGGTAGAGGAGAATTGCATTTATCAGTTTTAATAGAAAAAATGAGAAGAGAAGGGTATGAATTTTCTGTAACAATGCCTAGAGTTATTTTTCAAGAAAAAAATGGAAAAAAAGTTGAACCTTACGAAGAATTAACAATAGATGTTTCTGAAGAAGCTATGGGAAAAGTAATTGAACAACTTGGAATCAGAAAAGGATTAATGGTTGATATGAGAAAAGAAGCAGATTTAGTTAGATTGATTTACAAAATTCCAACAAGAGGATTTTTAGGTTTTAGATCTGAATTTATGACTTTGACAAAAGGTATGGGAACTATTAGCTCTATATTTTTGGATTATGAAGAATTTGCTGGAGAATTAACTAAAAGAGATAATGGAGTTTTGATTGCAATGGAAGCTGGCACAACTACTGCTTATTCTCTTTTTAATCTAGAAAGCAGAGGAGTTTTGATACTTGGAGCTGGGGAAAAAATATATGAAGGGCAAATAATAGGAATAAATTCTAGACGAGATGATTTAGTTGTAAATCCTTGCAAAGGAAAAAAATTAACAAATATGAGAGCCTCTGGATCTGATGATGCAATAGTTTTAACTCCTCATAGAATTTTTAGTTTAGAACAATGTTTAACATTTATTTCTGACGATGAATTAGTTGAAGTGACTCCGAAATCAATAAGGCTTAGAAAAAAAATATTAAATGAAAGCTTGAGAAAAAAATCAGAAAAGAGATAGAAAATATGCTAGCAAAAAGAATTATTCCATGTTTAGATATAAAAAATGGTAGAGTTGTAAAAGGCGTAAATTTCGTAGGACTCATTGATGCAGGAGATCCAATAGAAATTGCAAAAAGATATGAAATAGAAGGTGCTGACGAGCTTGTTTATTTAGATATAACAGCAACTCATGAGCAAAAAAATATATTTTTGGATTTAATACAAAAAACTGCTGAACAAGTTTTTATGCCTTTAACTGTAGGTGGTGGAATCAGAACTATTGACGATATAAAAGCAGTTTTAAGAGCTGGTGCTGACAAAGTTTCATTGAACAGCATTGCAGTCAAAAATCCTGAAATTATTTCTGAAGGTGCTAATAAATTCGGAAAACAGTGTATAGTAGTAGCTATTGATGCAAAAAAGACTTCGTCTGATTTTTCTTATTCTTGTCATTCTGAGCGAAACGAAGAATCTAAAAAAAAATCTCCTAACTGGAATGTTTTCATAAATGGTGGAAGAATTGATACTGGAATTAATGTAATTGAATGGGTTAAGAAAGTAGAAAAACTCGGTGCTGGAGAAATTCTTTTAACTAGTATGGATGCAGATGGTACAAAAAATGGTTATGATATAGAATTAACAAAAATTGTAGCTGAAACTGTAAATATACCAGTCATTGCAAGCGGAGGAGCTGGAAAAAAAGAAGACTTTTTGGAAGTTTTTCAAAAAACAACGACTGATGCAGCTCTAGCAGCTTCAATGTTTCATTTCCAAGAAATAAAAATAAAAGATTTAAAAGAATATTTAAAAAAATTTAATATAGAGGTAAGATTATGAATTGTCAAAATACAGAAGAATTTATAAAAAATGTAAAATTCGACAAAAATGGACTCGTTGCTGTTATTGCACAAGATTCAAAAACTAATGAAGTTTTAATGTTGGCATATATGAACGAAGAAGCTATAAAAAGAACCATTGAAACAAAAACTGCAACTTATTGGAGCAGATCTAGACAAAGTTTCTGGATAAAAGGCGAAACTTCAGGAAATATCCAAAAAGTTGAAGAAATTTTTATTGATTGTGATGGAGATGCTATACTTTTAAAAATTTTACAAATGGCTGATGGTGGAAAATCTGATTTTGGAGCAGCTTGCCATACTGGACACAGAAGTTGTTTTTATAGAAAATTAGAAAATGAAAAATTAGTTGTAGTTGGAAAACCATTATTTGATCCAAACGAAGTTTACGGAAAAAAATAATCATAATTAATAATAAAGGCGCCCTATTTTTGGGCGTCATATAAATTTACTTAAAAACTTTACCTGCTTCATTATACCAAAAAACAAAATCCAAATGACTCATTTTTATATTTATCTTTTTTGAAAAATCTTCTAATTTTTTTTCTATTTCAAAATATATTTTTGGAGTTAAACTTTTTGGAATATCATTTATTACTGAAAGCAATTTTAAATTTTTCAAAATATGTCTGTCCAATATTGCAATATCTTCACCTAAGCCAATATTTCGCAAAAAATGGCTTGATTCTTTTAATCCTAACCCTTTTACATTATCAAAAAAATAATGCCTAATTTCCCTATTTTCTTTGTCTATAAAAATATATTTCTTAATTGAAATCAATCCTGTTTTAAAATCTGTAAATTTATTTCTAGCTTCTACGATATATTTTGCTTTATTTTCATGAAATCTAACTAATCCTTTCAAATAAGGAGCTATTTGATCTCTTGTTCCATTTAATAATAAATTTTTAGAAATCAAATTTTTTATTGCTTTATCTGCATTAACAGCTTTTGTCTGTGGTGTGCAAAGACAAAAACATAATTCATAAAAAATCTCTTCTTCAGAAGCATTTTTATAAATTTTATCAAAATCTTCAAAACGACTGATTATTTCATTTTTGATTTTATTATAAAGATTTTTATAATAATCTTCAGATATATTATAGTTGGACATTTTTTTTAGACCTTAATTTTTAGATAATTTCTGTATATTCTATTTGGTGTTTTTTATAATTTATTTTATTTTTATCTGTAATAATACTCAACAAAAATCTTGTTTTTTGTTTAAAATTACTTCTATCAACTTGATTTAACCGTTTAGCTGGAATTTGCCTAGAAACCAAAATAGCTTTTTTATTTCCTTTAAATTCTACATATCTATCTTTTAAAATTTCAATTGTATTCTCTAATTGCAAAATTCCTATTTTCCAATCTAAATGTTTTAACTCAACAAACAAAATATTTTCAATTTTATTCTTATAAAAAACTTCAAAAAGATAATCACATTTTTTCTGATCATTAGTTGTAATTACACAGCCATCTATTTTCCAAATATCTACAACTTTTTTTTTATTATTTTGCAGAACTATTTTAACATTATTTTCTTCTCTAAAAATCTTTTCCTGTTTATTACCTTTTTCACATCTATTATTCTTATCCGTACAAATACATCTATCAAAATTATATAAATTAGTCATTGTACAACTTCTCCAAAAATTCATCAAACTCCTTGCTTAACCCTTCAGAAATTTCGTCAATATATTCATCTTGAATAAGATTAGTTTCTGTATTTAAAATATTTATTGGAGATTTTCCTTTTTGTATTTTATAAACTACGACATCCTCAAAAGAAATTGCTTTATCTTTATACTTATCCTGCAATTCTTTATTGTCTGGATATTTATTCAAAACTTCTTTTGCCATTATCAAGTTATTTAATGTAACTAAAATATAAGGACTGTGTGTCGTGATGAAATAGAAATTTTTTTTACCTTTATCGTCTGTTGAATTATAAATTTTAGCAATCATCTCAATAATTTGTTTCTGTTTTGTTGGAAACAAATTCAGCTCTGGTTCTTCTAAAAAAAATAATGCTTCTTTTTTAAAGTAATTTAAAATCAAAGACATCGGCAAGCCAGACTGCTCACCAGAAGAAGAATCTTGTAATCTAACTTTTTTCCCAGTTGTGTAGTTAATATAATCTTGTCCATCATATTTATAATTTCCATTAAAAATATTTTTAATATCTTGACTATTGTCTATAAAATTTGAATTTCTAAATAGCCTTAAAAATTTTCCATATAATATTAAAAAATTATTTATGTTTATTTTCTGCTCCAATAAATCAAAAATACCCGAATCTAAACTATAAAAAAATTCTCTTTCTGCTGGAATGAAAATATTAAATTTGATTGTATAATATTTTTCCATCAAATTAATAAAATAAATATATTTTACTTCTTCTTTTTTTAATTCTACGAAATCAATATCTTTTTTAACTTCTTTATAAAGTTTATCAAAATAATCTGATTGAATTAAAAAATCATTTTTTTCTTTAATTAAATTTATAGTAGTATTATTTTGAATATAAGAAATATTTAGATTATCATTAACCCAATATTCTTTAGGAAAAAACTTTATAAACTCTTCTTCTAATAACTTATAAAAATCTTCTAATTTTTTATTTTGAAAAATTGATAATGGCAAATAATTTGGAAAAATATCTTTAAAAAAATACACCAATTTAGCCAAAACACTTTTTCCAGTTCCAGTTTCTCCTATTAATATAGTAAATGGTTTTATTTCAATTTCTAAATTTTCAAAATCTAAAAATTTTTTTATAACTAATTTTTCCATAAAATTCCTTTTTATTAAATAAAAAAGCCCACGATCAGGCTTGAACTGACGACCTCTTCCTTACCAAGGAAGTGC
>CAYQVV010000023.1:14606-16146 GCA_964421155.1 uncultured Elusimicrobiaceae bacterium | reverse complement strand
AAGTTTTTTTACAAACTAATTATAATATATCTGCTTGATTTTTGCATGCGAATTTTTTGCGAATTTTTTAAAAACCATTTTAAGATATAAAAATTTAAGTTTAATATACCTCAAAATTTAACTTTTGCAATTATAAAAAAATTTATCTTTTTATTTTTTTAAATCTTTTTTTTCTAAATGTATTTCATCTTCAACCATTTTTAACTCTCTAAGCAAATATTTTATCATGTCAGTCATTGGATCTGGCATTTTATCATGTTCTAAAATATTATCTGGCTTTTTTGTTTTTATGATTTTTCCAGGAACCCCTACGACTGTTGAATTACTAGGTACATTTTTCAAAACAACTGAATTTGCTCCTATTCTAACATTTCTCCCTATACGGATATTTCCCAATATCGTAGCATTAGTTCCAACAACCACATTTCTTCCTAATGTAGGATGCCTTTTTGTTTTATTTAGATTTGTTCCACCTAGAACTACACCTTTATATATTAAACAACCATCTCCAATGATTGCTGTTTCACCTATAACAACCCCCATCCCATGATCTATAAAAACCCTTTTTCCAATCTTTGCTCCAGGATGAATTTCTATTCCTGTAAAAAATCTTATTAGGTTAGAAACTATTCTAGCTAATATATAAAATTTGTTGATGTATAAAAAATGAGAAAGCCTATGTCCCCAAATCGCATGCAATCCAGGATAACACAAAAAGGCCTCTAAATTAGATTTTAAGGCTGGATCTCTATCAAAAACATTTTTAATATCTTCTTTTATTGTTTTAAACATAATTTTTATTTCTTAAAATAAGGACAAAAAATAAGCCGAATTCTGTTCCTCTATAATTTTAGAGGTGATAGTCATTTATCTCAATTTTTTATTAAATAAAAAATTGCGGTTAAAAAACTCGTGCGTTCCACCCTGTTTAAAGCCCAGCTAACTTATCTAAACTTTACTTGAACTTGCACCGGATGAGGTTTATCAATCTATTTCATTGCTGAAATAAATAGTGAGCTCTTACCTCACTTTTTCACCCTTACTTCTAATAAATAGAAGCGGTTTATTTTCTGTTACACTATCTATCACATCTGGTTCTCACCAAATATGTCTCGCCGTTAGCGAGCATCCTGCTGTATGGTGTTCGGACTTTCCTCCCCTAAGTAAAATTAGGAGCGACTATCTATTTTGCCCTTATTTTTACTATATTTTTACTTTTTGCCAATACTGCTAAAGAATCAGCTATTTTATTATTTTCTCTCATTACATGTTTTATAGTATAATTTTTTATTCCCAATTCTGCTATTTTATTTTTAAATTTTAATGCTAATTTTTGTAAATCTAAATTTGAAATTTTATATTTCCCGTTCAACTGATTAACCATTAATTCCGAATCTGCAAAAAATTCAAATTTGATTTTGTCTATTCCAATTTTAAAAAAATTATCGTTTTTTAATTCTTCAATATTATCCAGAGCTAATATTATAGCACTATATTCTGCAAAATTATTAGTAGTTTCTCCAATAAACTTATTTTCTCT
>CAYQVV010000023.1:11760-14506 GCA_964421155.1 uncultured Elusimicrobiaceae bacterium | reverse complement strand
GTTGCAGCACTTGTATTCCCATATTTATGTAAATTAACAAAAACTTTTTCTTCTTCAAAATCTAATTTTTTTCTAATAGCATCTATAATTCTTACATTTGCTTGATGGGTAAAAAGCATATTTACATCATCTTTACTCCAACTAGCACTTTCCATAACATTATATATAGAATCAACCATTTTATTAACTGCATGCTTGAACACATCATTTCCTTGCATTGCCAAAAATTGTTCCTTGTTTTCAATATTATTTATTGTTAATGGTTTACAAGATCCTCCTGCTGGAACTATAAGATAATCAAATAAATTTCCATCTGTTTTCAAATAAGATGAAACAATCCCTCTTTCATCATCAGAAGATTTTAAAATTGCAGCACCTGCTCCATCTCCAAATAACACACAAGTAGATCTATCTTCCCAATTAGTTATTGTTGAAAGTTTTTCTACAGCAACCACTAAAACTGTTTTATTCTTTTCAGCTAAAATATATTTTTCTGCTATACTTAATGCATACAAAAAACCAGAACATGCTGCTGAAATATCAAAAGCAAAAGCATTTGTTGCTCCAAGCTGTGCTTGAATTATACAAGCAGTTGCTGGAGTAGGATAATCTCCTGTAATAGTTGCACATATAATAATATCTATATCTTCTGGATTTATTTTTGCTCTTTCTATTGCAACTCTAGCAGCTTTTATTCCCATCTCTGATGTAAATTCATCAGATTCAGCAATATGTCTCTCTTTTATTCCTGTTCTTTGTGTAATCCACTCATCACTTGTTTCTACCATTTTTTCTAAATCTAAATTTGTTAATATTTTCTTAGGAACATAATGTCCTACTGAAACAATTTTTGCTTTATTCATTTTTCCCTTCTTTAAATTAATTTTTCATTTTCATTTTCAAATTTCAAGTTTCATTTTTTCAATTTTATCTAAAATATATTCTAAAAAAATATCTATCTTTTTTATTTCCAAAATTTTATTTTCTCTAGTTCTAATGGAGATTTCATTATTTTCTAATTCTTTATCTCCAAGAATTATCATATAAGGAACCTTATCCATTTGAGCTTCTCTAACTTTATATCCTAATTTATCTGTAGAATCATTTATGGAAAATCTTATCTTTTTAGATTTCAAAATTTCAGAAATCTTTTGTGCATAATCTTTTTGATTTTCATTTATAGTCAGAATTCTAACTTGTTCTGGCATAAGCCAAACTGGAAAAGCTCCTTTAAAATGTTCTACTAATATTCCAAAAAATCTTTCTATAGATCCTAGTAAAGCTCTATGAATCATAAAAGGTCTATGTTTTTCTCCATCTGCACCAATATAAATCATATCAAATCTTTCTGGCAAATTAAAATCAAATTGAATCGTTGAACATTGCCAATCTCTACCCAAAGCATCTTTTATTTTTATGTCTATTTTGGGTCCATAAAAAGCTCCTCCACCTTCGTCTACATCATATTCAAAACCAGAAAGTTTCATTGCTTTTTCTAACGCTTTTTCTGATAATTCCCAATCCTTTAAGTCTCCTACAAATTTTTCTTTTGGTCTTGTGGATAAAAAAATCTTATAATCTTTAAATCCAAAATAATTTAGCATTTCAAAACAAAACTTCAAAACAGTTATAATTTCATCTTCCATTTGTTCTTTTGTACATATAATATGTGCATCATCTTGAGTAAAACCTCTAACTCTCATAAGTCCATGTAAAACTCCAGATCTTTCATATCTATAGACAGTTCCAAGTTCAGCATATCTAACAGGCAAAGTTTTATATGAATGTTGAGAATTATTATAAACCAAAATATGAAACGGGCAATTCATTGGTTTTATGTAATAATTTTGATCATCTATATTAATAGGAGAATACATATTTTCATTATAAAAACCTAAGTGTCCACTTGTTTCCCAAAGAGTAGACTTTCCAATGTGTGGAGTATATAAAAGCTCATACCCCGCATCAAAATGTTTTTCTTTCCAAAAAGTTTCAACAATATGTCTAATTCTTGCACCTTTTGGATGCCATGAAATAAGTCCAGCTCCTATATCTTCTGAAACACTAAATAAATCTAATTTTTTACCCAAAACTCTATGATCTCTTTCTTTTACATCAATTAAAAATGCTAAGTGTTTATCTAACTCTTCTTTTGTAAAAAAAGCTGTTCCATAAATCCTTTGAAGCATTTTATTTTTTTCATCGCCTCGCCAGTATGCCCCTGCCAGATTTAAAAGTTTAAAAAATTTTATTTCAGAAGTATTCTTTAAATGTGGTCCTTTGCATAAATCAACAAAATCTCCATTCTTATAAAGTGAAACTGTTTTAATATCTTCTGGCAAATCATCTATAATTTCTACTTTAAAATTTTCGCCCTTTTCTATAAAAAATTTTTTTGCATCTTCTCTAGACATTTCTAATCTTGTAAATTCCAATTTTTCTTCAACTATTGTTTTCATCTCTTTTTCTATTAAATCCAAATCTTCTGGTTGAAATCTTTTATCTAAATCAAAATCATAATAAAAACCGTCATCTATAGCTGGACCTATTCCAAAATGAACACTTGGAAATAATCTTTGAACAGCCATAGCCATTAAATGTGCTACTGAATGTCTTAAAACTTTTATATCCATTTTTTTTACCTACTATTTTTAATTTGCTTTATATTCTGATAATGCTAAAAAATCAGAATCTTTATCTTCTTTACTATATATTTCTATTTTATTATTGTTTGCTTCTTTACTAT
>CAYQVV010000023.1:0-11660 GCA_964421155.1 uncultured Elusimicrobiaceae bacterium | reverse complement strand
TCTTTATCTTCTTTACTATATATTTCTATTTTATTATTGTTTGCTTCTTTACTATTTAAAGTTGTATCTTCTATATTTTTTTCTTTAGAATAAATTTTAGTTTCTTTTATATCTATCTTTTCTTCTTTTTTTTCTTTTTTTATTATAATTTTTTCAATATCTTTTTTTGATATATCTTGATCTTTTTTATTATTTTTTTCTTTTTCTAATTTAATATCTTTTTTATTATTTTCTAATTTTTTATCTAAATTTGTTTTAATTATTTCTTCTTTATTTTTATTGACTAATTCTTTCTTTTCTCTCTCTGCTCGCAAATTCTTATATTTGTTACTTTCGCTTTTTGGCAATAAACTTTCTAAAGTATATAAAGCTTTTGGATCCCATAAAATCCATTCTGGAATATCATTATCATACAAAGCCTGAATCTGTTCTCTTATTTCATGTTTCCCATATCTATAACCTAAACTAAAATCTTGCAAATATGGAATAAATTTATAACTTTTATCTTTTAACTTTTGTTTTCCAAGCATCATTCCTTTATAAACAGTCATATATGGAGATTTATTTGGATCTTTTAAATTGTATGTCCCTTTTCTATAATGCGAGGGATATACCATTGGATATAAAGCATCTACAAAAGGCTCCATTTTTTCAATGACTTGTCCAATCCCCAAATCATCTGTAGCAGAAGTAGTCAAACCAAAAACATCTACGGTTAATCTAGTTTTTGACCCATATCTTTTTTTTGCTTCTTTCAAAAATTCTGATAAATTATTCACCGCTACTGTTGATGAAAACTCTACAGAATATCTACATTCACTAATATTTCCATCTGATGGATACCTAACATAATCAAACTGAATTTCATCAAATTCTACAGCTAAACAAGCATCAACTACTTTAAAATTATATTCCCAAACTTGTTTTTTAAATGGATCTACCCAAGCAAGTCCCTTATAATCTCTCCAAATATTACCACTTTTATTTTTAACAGATAAATTATGATGTTTTTCTGCAAAAATAGGATCTTTAAACAAAACTATTCTAGCAATAACAAAAATATTATTTTTGTGCAAATAATCTATATATTCTCTAATTTTTGGAATAGCTCGTCTATAAGCATTCATATCTTTTGCTTCTTGGACTCCATCTATATAAACCTCTCCATTAGCTTCTTTTACAGCTATAACCATAGTGTTTATTTCTGTATTTTTTAAAATATTATCATATCTATTTTGAAAACTTTTAGAACCTGCAGCCCAAGCTGAAATATGTATACCTCTTATATATTTAGGTTTCTTAACATGAGAAATAACTATTTGATTATTTTCTATTGGTTGAATAGATTTTTTATCTATAATCTTATTTTTATTATCAATTGATGAATAAACATTCATAAAAAAAATTTCCATAAATATTAAAACAAAAAAAAAGATTCTAAACAATTTTATTCTTTCCAATTTTTACAAAACTCCTTTTAATTCAGGCAAAAATTTTAATGCTATATTGAAATACACAACTAATCCAACAATATCAACAACACTAGTTGTAATAGGTCCTGCCAAAACTGCAGGATCTAACCCTATCTTTTTAGATAAAAGAGGTAGTGTTATTCCAGTCATAACTGACAATATTACAACAAAAGACATTGTAAGCCCTACAACTAAAGACATCACTATATTTTTTTGTAAAAGATATGCTCGTAAAAAAGCAACAAAACCTACAAAAATACTCATAATAAATGCTGTTAAAATTTCCTTTTTTATTATGTTCCAACAATTTTTTAAAGTCACATCTCCTATAGCCAAACCTCTGATTATACTTACAGAAACCTGAGCTCCAGCATTTCCTCCTGTATCTAACAGCATAGGAATAAAAAATGATAATGCCACAACTCTACTTAATGCTAATTCATATTTTTTTAAAACTGTAGCTGTAAAAAAATCAAAAATTAAAAGAAATAAAAGCCATCCTAATCTTCTTCTTATTAGATCAAAAGTAGATGAATTAGCATATCTAATTTCTTCTCCATCTTCAATATGCATCTTACCTAATTCATAAATTTCTTTTGTATTATCTTCCTGTATAAGATCCACAATATCATCAAAAACTATCATTCCTAATATTTTATTATCAGAAGAAACTACTGGAACACTTAACAAATCATATTTAACAAAAATTTCTGCAACAACATTACTTTCTGTAAATTCATTTACTTTTATATTATTTACATCAGTCATTATATCTGACAATATAACTGTGGGTGAATTTTTTACTAATTGTTGTAAATCAATTGCACCTAATAAAACAGATTTTTCATCACAAATATAGCTTGAATATATATGTTCAGAATCTCCAGCTTTTAAATCTTCTTGCAATTTTAAAAGAGCTTCTTTCGTAGTAATAAATGGAGACATTTTAACGAAATCTGTAGTCATTAAACTACCTGCAGTCCCATCAGGATAATGAAGCAAAGATTTTACATCTTCAACCTCTTCTTTTTTCATAAGGGAAAACAATCTAGTCATATCATCTTCTGATAATTCTTTAAATAAATCTACTCTTTCATCAGAAGACATGTCATTTAAAAGATCCGAAATTTCTATATTCTTCAAATTTTTTAATAAAAAATTTTGATCTTCAAAAGAAATATTTTCAAATACTTCTACAGATTTTTCTTGTTTTAATAGTCTAAATATTATTATTTTTTCATTATCTTCAAATTCTACAAATTTTTCTGATATATCTACAGTATGTATTTTTATCAATAAATCTCTTAATTCTAAAAATTTTTTATTCAATATTAAATCTTTAATTTCAGGTAATAATAAAGGGATTATATTAAGATTTTTATTTACCATTTCTTATTTCCATTTTGATTTAATATAAAAGAAGTACGAGAAATTTTTTAATTTTTATCTTTACAACTACAATTACAGGAATTATTTTTTTCTTTATCTAGTTTAATATCGGAATCTTTTTTATTTTTCAATTTAATTTTTTCAAGAGAAAAAGTTTTTACACTACCATCTTCAAATAAAACTTCTACCTCTTCTTTCAAAAAATTTCTAGATTTAACTTTTCCTTCACCATCTTTTGTGTAAACAGATTCTTCTATATCTGGCATTTTATTTATTATATTTTTATAAAAATTATCTTCAAATCCTAAGCAACATATCAATCTTCCGCAAATCCCAGAAATTTTTGTAGGATTCAAAGACAAACCTTGTTCTTTCGCCATATCAATAACTACAGGATTAAAACTTTTTATAAATCTTTTGCAACAAACAACACATCCGCATTGTCCTAAATTTCCTTTTATTTTAGTTTCATCTCTGACACCTATTTGAACCATTTGAATTTTAGATTTCAAAATTTGAGTTAAATCTTTCAATAATTCTCTAAAATCTATTCTTTTTTCTGCAGTATAATAAATAAAAATCTTTTCTCTATTAAATGTTTGCTCTACAGTCGTAATCTTCATTTCTATTTTATATTTGTCTATTATTTTTTGACAACTATTTATTATATCATTAATTTTTCTCTCATTATTTTTTATAATTCCTAAATCTGAATAAGAACATTTTCTAACAAATTTATGAATTTTTTCATCTTTATCAAGCTTAATATTTGAAAATACTTCGAAACATTCTAATATTCCTGATTCTAAGCCATTTTCTGTTTGAATTAAAATTTTATCCCCTTTTTTTAGATGATTTTGTTCCATAATTGGTTCTGCAAAAACAAATAATTTTGTTTTTCTTATTCTAACTTTTAAATATAATTCTTGTTTATCTTTTATTTCTTCTGTTCTTTTTTTTACTTCGTCTGACACTATTAAATTCCTTATTTTAAATTTTATCTATTATTCATAATTTTTGATATCTGAGGAACATCTTTATCCCCTCGTCCTGACAAACAAACAACAACTATATCATCTTTAGTAAATTCTTTATTTATTTGAGATAAACAAGCCAATGCATGAGAAGATTCTAATGCTGGAACTATTCCCTCTAATTTAGAAAGCAAATAAAAAGCATCTAAAACTTCAGAATCTTTGACAGATTTATATTCAACCTTTCTATTTTCATAATAAAAACTATGTTCAGGCCCTACTCCTGGATAATCTAATCCTGCTGATATAGAAAAAGTATCTAATACTTGACCATATGAATCTTGCATCAAATAAGAATATGAACCCTGTAAAACACCTGGAATTCCTGTTGTCAAAGTAGCACAATGCTTTCCAGTTTCTACTCCTTCTCCTGCAGCTTCAACCCCTATCAGTCTTATTCCATCGTTAATAAAAGGATAAAACATCCCAATTGAGTTACTTCCTCCTCCAACACAAGCGAAAATAGAATCTGGCAATTTTCCCTCTTTTTCTAAAATTTGTTTTTTTGTTTCTTCTCCTATAATAGACTGAAAATCTCTAACTATCATAGGGTATGGATGAGGACCTAAAGCAGAACCAATTAAATAATAAGAAGTTTCTACTGTTTCTACCCAATTTCTTAGTGCTTCATTACAAGCATCTTTTAAAGTCTTAGATCCAGTAGTAACTGGGATTACATTTGCTCCCAACATTTTCATTCTAAAAACATTAAGCTCTTGCCTTTCAATATCTTTCTCTCCCATAAAAACATCACAATCAAAACCAAATAAAGCAGCGACTGTTGCAGTTGCTACTCCATGTTGTCCAGCCCCTGTTTCTGCTATTAATCTCTTTTTTCCAAGCCTCTTTGCTATCAAAGCCTGTCCTATAGCATTATTAATTTTATGAGCACCAGTGTGATTTAAATCTTCTCTTTTTAAATATATCTTAGGACCATCAAAATACTTTGTAAGTCTATCTGCATAATAAAGAAGAGTTGGTCGTCCAACATAATTCTTTAAATAATATTTGTATTCTTCATTAAAATCTTTATCTTTTTTTAATAAATTATAACAATCTGTTAATTCTTTAATTGCTGGAAATAGAATTTCAGGAATATACATTCCACCAAACTTTCCAAAATATCCTTTTTTATCTGGAAGATTATCACAATAATTATAAATCATAAATTCTCCGAATAAAAATCATAAATAATAGCCAAGTAACTATTTATTTTATTTTTTTGTAATTTTGACATTGTCCTGTAAAACCATCGGTACATAAAACTCTGTTTTTTAAATCTTTTTCATATGAACAAAAATATACTAAACTAAAAAAACCCTCATCTAAATAACAATATTTACAATCTGACCCTATATACTTAACTTTTTTCTTATTTTGTTTTTCTTTCATAAATATATTTTAAACCTAATAAAATTTTATTTTTCTAATTTCTAGTTATTTTTATATTCTTTTTTAAATCTAAAATAAAATTCTTTATAGATTTATCCATTTCTACTTGATATAAATATTGTTTAATATATTCTTTAACTTCATCAAAAGTTTTCTTTTGTTCTAATTTTTTTTCTTCACATTTTAAAATATGATAACCTGCATCAGTCTTTATAACATTACTAATATCTCCAACATTTAAATTAAATGCAGTATCTTCAAACTCTTTCAACATTTGCCCTTTTGCAAAAAGACCTACATCTCCACCCCTATCTGCAGTTCCTTTATCTTCAGAATATTTTTTGGCATAGTCAGAAAATTCTACTTTTTTATCTTTAACTATTTTATTTCTTAAATCAGTCATTTTCTTTAAAACTTCAGAGTCATTTTTCCCGTCTGTTTTCATAAGAATATGTCTAACTCTTACCAATTCTGGCTCAATCATTTCTTTTGGATGTTCATTGTAATATTTCTTTGCATCTTCATCTGTAGGAGCCTTTACCTTATCTTTTACTGAAGTATTAATCATTTCCATAATAATAAGTTGTTCTTCTATTTTTTTTCTAAAGGAATCTTCTGTCATTTTCATTTTTGCTAGTTCATTTTTAAATTCATCATCTGTTTTAAATCTGCTTTTTACTTCATTTAAAGCCTTATCTAACTTTATTTTTGTTACAGAAATCTTATTTTTTTTAGCTTCTTGTAAAATAACTTTTTCATCTATCATTTGTTCTAAAATATTATCTTTTAATTTTTCTTCTCCACCATTTTCCAAAAATTTAGGATTCATTTTTTTATATTGCTCAATTATAGGATTTGCTATAGCTTGAAAATCTGATAATAAAATAGGATCCTTTCCAACCTTTGCCAAAATCTTGTTGGAAAACTTATCTGCACAAAATACGAAAGAAACCATTAATGAAAAAATCAATATCTCAACTAAAAATTTTTTCTTCAACATATTTATTTCTCCTTAGATTTATTATCATTTAAATTTATAGTAAACAATAAATCCTTTTTTACTGCAACTTTCATTTTTTTACTATTCGCATTAAACCAATTGTCGAATTTTTGTCTTTCTAACATTCTTGATAAGTCCATTTTAACTGCATCAAAAGTTATTGGCTCACCAACTCTTTCATCTAATTTTTTTATAATATGATATCCAAAACTAGAACTTACAACATTTGAAATATCACCATTATTTTTTAATTCAAAAGCTGCTTTTTCAAACTCAGGAACCATACTATCTTTTCCAAACCAATCTAATTCCCCACCATTTTTATTGCTTGACAAATCTATAGAATGGCTACTTGCAAGAACTGCAAAATCTGCTCCATTTTTTAGTTCTGCCAAAATATTATCCGCTAAATTTTTATCTGTGACCAAAATATGTGCAACTTTTACCTGTTTTGGAGCATCATAATATGATTTATTTTTATCATACTCTTTTCTAACTTCTTCATCTGTTACTTTCAATTCATTGTCTCTCAAATCTTTTATTAAATCTGTAATAAGAGTTTGTCTTTCAAAATTTTTAAATTTTGTTAAATAGTCATCTTTTTTATTATACCCTTTATCTTTTGCTATCTGCAACATAACTGTTTCTCTAACTACAGTGTCTAAAATCTGATTTTTTCCTTGCTCACTAGCTAAAAATTCAGGATTATAAAAATATGAAACTTCTTTCATCCTATTTTCAAAATCTTTTGTTGTTACTACTTCTTTTTTCGCTTTTACTAGGATATCCGATTTTTTATTACACCCGATCAAAAACAATGAAAATAAAAAAACTCCTAAAATTAAAATTGACCTAAAATTTCTCATCTAAAAAAACCTCCATTAGTAAATTAAAAATTTAAAATATATAAACAATTTAATTATTTTAAATTATGTTGTTTTATTTTTCAAGTTTTATAATTAATTTTATTGATTTATAAAATGTTTTCTAAAAAATATTTCAAAAATTCTAATTTTTTCAACTTATCTTCTGACATATTAATTATTTCTATAATATTTGTATTATTACTTTTAAATTTTATTTTTTCTTTATTTTCAGCAACTATTTTCAATAAATTGTCTATATTGACTATGTCTGAATTAGCAAAATTTATATTTATATTATTCTTATTTTCTTTTATATAGGAAATTTTTAATTTTTTAGCAATAAATTTTATCTCTGATATTACAAAAAAATTTTCTAAAACTAAAGGAATTTTTCCAAATCTATCAAATAACTCTAATTTTATTGCATCTATTTCATTTTTATTATTAATGCTAAGCAACTGCTTATAAAAATACATTCTAATAGGGGCACTTGATATATAAGTATTTGGAATATAAAAACTAACATTTAAATCTATATCTGGATCTATTTCATTTAAACTATTTCCATTCATAGAGTTAATGGCTTTTCCAAGCATATCCATATAAAGTTCAAAACCTATTTCTTTTATATATCCATGCTGTTTTTTCCCTAAAATATTTCCAGCTCCTCTTATCTCTAAATCTCTCATAGCTAATTTAAATCCTGCACCAAAACCTTGAAAACTTTGAATAGCTTGCAATCTCTTGACAGCATTTTCATTTAAACTTGCATTTTTAGGATAAAGTAAATAACAAAAAGCCTGCTCATATCCTCTTCCAACTCGTCCTCTAAGTTGATAAATTTGTGCTAGCCCTAATTTATCTGCTCTATCAATAATTATCATATTTACAGCTGGAATATCTAAGCCAGATTCTATAATTGTTGTAGCAATCAAAATATTATATTTCTTTTCTACAAAATCAGTCATTATAGTATCTAATTCATCTGTGCTCATCCTGCCATGAGCTATTGCAATTTTTGTATCAGGAAACAGTTTTGCAATATCTGTAGCTTTTGAAACTATATTTTCAACTCTATTATAAACAAAAAACACTTGACCGTTTCTGGCTAATTCAAAATCTATTGCTTTTTTTATCAAATCTTCATCATATTCACAAATATGAGTAGTTATATTTTTTCTAACTGGAGGAGGAGTTTCTATTACAGAAATATCTTTTATTCCATTTAGTGCCATAGACAATGTTCTTGGAATCGGTGTAGCACTTAAATATAAAACATCTACATCTTTTTGCAGTCTTTTTAGCTTTTCTTTGTCTTTAACCCCAAATCTATGCTCTTCATCAATTATAACCAACCCTAAATCTTTAAATTTTATTGATGATCTAAAAATAGCATGAGTTGCAATTATAATATCAACTTTCCCTTCTTCTATTAATTTTTTATTATTTTCAATTTCTTTTCTAGATATAAATCTTGAAAGCATAACTACTTGCACTGGATAGTTTAAAAATCTATTTTTAAAAGTATTAAAATGTTGTTTAGCTAAAATAGTCGTAGGACAAACTAGAACAACTTGCTTTGTATTCATTATTGCTCTAAAAGTAGCTCTAATCGCCACCTCTGTTTTTCCGTATCCAACATCGCCACAAACAAGCCTTTCCATTGGAGTATCTGAACTCATATCTGCCAAAACTTCTTCTATTGCTTTTTCTTGATCTTCAGTTTCTTGATATGGAAAGGTATCTCTAAATTCAGATTCTGCCAATATATTTTCTTTAAAATCAAAACCTTTTATTTTTTTTCTGACTGCTTGAACAGCAATTATTTCTGTCGCCATTTCAAATATTTTTTGCTCTATTTTTTGTCTAGTCTTTTTCCAAGTAAAACCATCCATTGTATCAAGAAGTGGAATATAATCAGAATCATAATTAGAATATTTACTTATAAATTTAAAATCAAAAATTGGAACAAAAAGTTTATCGCCTTTTGCATATTCTATTGTTATATATTCAGAAACTTTTCCTCCAGTATTTATCTGGCTAAATCCTAAAAATTTACCAATTCCAAAATTATCATGAACAACATAATCTCCTATTCTGTAGTCAACAGAACTTTCTTTAAACACATCTAAATTTTTGCTTATATTTTTATTTTCTTTTGATTCTTTATTTATTAATCCTATTTCTTCTACCAAATCTCTTCCAAAAATTTCTTTTTCAGTAAAAATTGCAATTTTTTTATCTAAAGAATAAAATCCTTCCCTTAAAAATCCAGTAAAAAAATCTATTTTTAACTTTGCTTTTGGAAAATTTTTGTAGAAAATATTTTTTATATTTTGAATTTCTGTTTCTCTATACAAGACTATGCATATTGAAAAATTTTCATCAAACAAATCCCCCAAATATTTATAGATCAAATCTAAATTTCCATTAAAAGACATTGATTCATAAAATTTTAAATCTTTAGCTCCCAAAGCAAATGGTTCAATAACTATTGAAAAAAACTTTTTTTCAAATAAATAATGCTTTGTATTCCCAATATTTTTTTCTTCATAAAAACAAATAAAATTTTCTGTATCAAAATAATCAAAAATAATAGTATCATTCGATTCTGTAAAATTTCGAACAAAACAACTTTCATATTTTTTATTTTCTCTTCTCTGAGTAGTTACATCAAATTCATAAATTGATTCTATTTCATCATCATCAAAAATAACTCTAATAGGATTATCAAAATCAACAAGCCAAATATCAAAAATTTCTCCTCTAATACTAAAATCTTGTTTTTCATAAACTTCTTCCTGCCGAGAAAATCCAAAATCTGTTAATTTTTTTATTAAATTTTCTCTATCAACTTTTGCTCCAACTTTTAATTCAAACCTGTCATTTTCCAACTTTATTTTTGAAACAGCCTGCTCTAAAAGTGCATTACTATTTGCAATAACAATATTCGTTTTTTTCTTGGTCAAATTTTGTATCAATTTTTCAAAAAATAACAATCTTTCTCCAGATGACTTTGAAGGGAGTTCCATTACTTCAAATTCTTTTATATCAACATTCATAATTTTCAAAAAAGATAAAATTTCCATTTTAATATAACTAGCAGAAATTCTATCGTCAATAATATAAAGTAATGATTTTTGATTTTGAAATTTTGAGTATAGCAAAGATGCAATAAAACTATTAGAAGTTTTTGTTGTCCCTGAAATTTTAAAAATATTAGAGTTTTTATCTTTAGAATTTTCTATTTTATCTAAATAATCAAATCTCAAAAAATCTTTAATTTTTTTACAAAAATCAAAAAAATTATTATTCTGTCCTTGCATTTTTTGTCTCTATAAAATTTAACTTAAAGATTTGTCTAAAATAAGCAAAACTAATTCTTCAAAAGAAATTCCGATTTCATTTGCAGCATACGGAAGTAAGCTGGTTTCAGTCATTCCAGGAATCGTGTTTATTTCTAAAACAAATAAACTTTCTCCTTCCATCATTATATCAACTCTTCCTACTCCTGAACAACCAACTGAATCAAAAGTTTGTTGTGCCAGTAATTGCATTTGTTCTAAAATTTTTTTATCTACATCTTTTGGCACAAAATGTTTAGATTTCCCATTTTTATATTTTGCTTCAAAATCATAAAATTTGTTATCTGAAACTATTTCTAAAACTGGCAAAGTTAAATCTCCAACTATTCCAACTGTAAATTCTCTGCCTTTTATATATTTTTCAATTAATATCTCATTATCTATCTTTGAAACTTCTTTTATTGAATTAAAAAGTTGATCAAAATTTTCTACAATATGAACTCCTACTGCTGAGCCTTCATTAACTGGTTTTGCTACAACTGGAAAATTTAGACCATTTTTTTCAAATTTAAATTTGAGTATATTTTGCAAATCAATACTTTCTTTTCTCATATCAATTTTAAAAAATTTTGCTGTTGAAACTCCATTTGCCAACAAAATATTTTTTGTATAAAACTTGCTCATTGCAATACCTGAAGCCAAAAATTTAGGTCCTGTATATGGCAAGTCTTTTAAATCTAAATAAGCCTGCAATTTTCCGTCTTCTCCGCCTCTTCCATGCAAAGCTATATAAATTAAATCAAAATCTTTTTTATCTAAAACATCTAAATTATCTAAAGTTAAATCTATACCAATCGCATTCATATTCAATGCCAATAAACTATTCAAAATCGCCTTTCCTGTCAAAATAGAAATTTCTCTTTCATTTGACCACCCACCATAAACTACAGCAATTCTTTTATTTTTATATTTTTCAATTATTTCTTTGTAATTTATATCCAATTTTTTACTCCTAAACAAAAATTATTTATATTTTTTTATTTAATTTCTCTCAACTTTTTTTAGTCAAAACAATAAATTTTATTTAAATTTATTGTTATTTCCTTGTCCGTCAGCTAAATGTGTGAGTCTCACTAATTTTTTCTCTTTTTCGTCCGCCTTTAGAGGCATTTAGCTGAAAAATTTAATAAAAAAATGTTAAA
>CAYQVV010000022.1:14355-16230 GCA_964421155.1 uncultured Elusimicrobiaceae bacterium | reverse complement strand
CCGTAACTATAACGGTCCTAAGGTAGCGAAATTCCTTGTCGGGTAAATTCCGACCTGCACGAATGGCGTAATGATCTGGGCACTGTCTCAACGAGGGACTCGGCGAAATTGTGATTCCTGTGAAGACGCAGGATACCCGCAGCAAGACGGAAAGACCCCGTGGAGCTTTACTATAGCTTAATATTGAATTATGGGTTGATATGTAGAGGATAGGTGGGAGACTATGAAGTATTGACGTCAGTTGATATGGAGTCAACCTTGGAATACCACCCTTATTATTCTGTGATTCTAACCTATAACCGTAATCCGGTTTAGGAACAGTGTTAGGTGGGTAGTTTAACTGGGGCGGTTGCCTCCTAAAATGTAACGGAGGCGTCCAAAGGTTCCCTCAGCATGAATGGAAATCATGCATTGAATGTAAAGGTATATGGGAGCTTGACTGCAAGACCTACAAGTCGAGCAGGTGCGAAAGCAGGGCTTAGTGATCCGGCGGCTTCTGAATGGAATGGCCGTCGCTCAACGGATAAAAGCTACCCCGGGGATAACAGGCTTATCTCGCCCAAGAGTTCATATCGACGGCGAGGTTTGGCACCTCGATGTCGGCTCATCGCATCCTCCCGCTGGAGCAGGTGGGAAGGGTTTGGCTGTTCGCCAATTAAAGCGGTACGTGAGCTGGGTTCAGTACGTCGTGAGACAGTACGGTCCCTATCTGCTGTGGGCGTAGGATATTTGAGAAGAGCTGTCCCTAGTACGAGAGGACCGGGATGGACAAACCTCTGGTGTGCCAGTTGTCGTGCCAACGGCATGGCTGGATAGCTAAGTTTGGCAGGGATAAACGCTGAAAGCATCTAAGTGTGAAGCCCACTTCAAGATTAAATATCCCGTCCTTTTTGGACCTAAAGACTCCCAGGAGACTACTGGGTTGATAGGTTTCATGTGTAAGTCTAGTAATAGATTTAGCTTAGAAATACTAATATGTCGTGAGGCTTGACCATATTTTTTGATTATATTAAGCTTTATAAAGATTTAAATTTATAGTTTTCCCGGTGATTATAGCGATGGAGTTACACCCGTTCCCATTTCGAACACGGAAGTTAAGCCCATTTGCGCCAATGGTACTATACTGGTAACGGTATGGGAGAGTAGGAAGTCGCCGGGTTTTTTATTTATATGTAATTTTTTTTAGTATTTTATTAGGATGTAAAATGATTTATTTAGAAAAAGATAGTTTTATAGCAAAAGGGTCTAATAGATATGTTTATTTGCATAAAAATTTCCCCAATAAGTGTATAAAAATAGTTCCAGAAGAAATACGAAAAAAAATTAAATTAGAACATAGAAATAAAATAAAGAAATTGTTGCCATTGAATTTTTTTGGTGAAAATGAACATGACAAAAAGTATTATAAAGTTTTAAATAAAAAAGCAAAACAAGACCCAGATATTTTTAAGTATATACCTAAAATGTATGAAATAGTTGATACAAATATAGGAGAAGGACTTGTTTTTGATTATATTGATAATTCAATAAATTTAGTAGAATATATTGTAAAGTTTAATTTTAATGATTTTGTTGTTAATGAATTAAAATTTTTTTTTAAAATACTTCTAAAAAATAATATTCAGTTAAGTGATTATTCTTGTGATAATTTTTTGGTAAAAAAAGATTGTGACGGAAAGAATGTTTCTTTGAAGCTTATAGATGGTTTGGGATTGACACATTTTATTCCTTTTTTTCATTATAATACTTATTTTGGAAGAAAATATTTAAAGAAAAGAATAAAAAGATTTTTAAATTCCTCTTTATTTTTAGAACTCCAGAACTCCACAACTCCACAACTCCACAACAAATCAATTTATATAAAGAAAAAATAAA
>CAYQVV010000022.1:0-14255 GCA_964421155.1 uncultured Elusimicrobiaceae bacterium | reverse complement strand
AACTCCACAACTCCACAACTCCACAACAAATCAATTTATATAAAGAAAAAATAAATGAAATAAAAAGTTATATAAATAATTTGAAATTTTAAAAGATAAAATTATTTGACATATATAAAAATAAATTATATAATTCTTAATATTTTACATAAAGGTTATTAAATGTTTAACAATATTAAATTATTTTTTTTATCTGTTTTTGCAGAGTATAAAAAAGTTACTTGGCCAAATAGAGATGAAGTTGTAAATGTTACTATGTTAGTTGGAGTTTTAGTTGTCTTTTTTTCTATTTATATAGGGTTGGTAGATTTTTTATTGACAATAATTTTGGGATTTTTATTGAGGTTAAAATAATGCAAGAAAAGAAGTGGTATATCGTACATACTAAAACTTTATATGAAGATAAGGTTAAGAGAAATATAGAAAAAGAAATGGTTAGACTTTCTTTAGAGGATAAAATATTTCAAATAGTTATTCCAACTGAAGAAGTAGTTGAAATAAGAAAAAATAAAAAGTATATTAAGAAAAGAAAGTTTTTTCCAGGATATATTTTGATGCAAATGTTTTTAACAGATGAGGTTTATTGGATAATTAAAAATATTCCAGGAGTTTCTGCTTTTTTAGGTGGGAATTCTCCTGTAAGTATGCCAGATGAAGAAGCGGAGCAGTTAATTAATAAAATTGAAACTTCTAATACTGAAAAACCTAGACCAGCAGTTAATTTTGACAAAGATGAGAATGTTAGAATAATGGAAGGACCTTTTGCTAATTTTGTTGGTGTTGTTAATGAAATAAATCAAGAAAAAGGGAAGTTGACAGTTATGGTTAGTATTTTTGGAAGATCAACTCCTGTTGTTGTTGATTTTTTGCAAGTAGAAAAGATATAAATATATTTTAAGTGTTTTAATGGAGATTGATATTATGGCTAAACCAGTAAAAGCATTAGTTAAACTGCAAATTCCAGCAGGTGCTGCAAATCCTGCACCTCCAGTTGGTCCAGCATTGGGACAGCATGGTGTTAATATTATGGAATTTTGTAAAAGTTTTAATGAAAGAACAAAAGATAAAGAAAAGGGGATGATAATTCCAGTTCATTTAACTGTTTATGAAGATAGAACTTTTTCTTTTGAATTAAAAGTTTCTCCTATGTCAGCTTTAATAAAAAAAGCTGTTGGTATTGCTAAGGGATCTGGGGAACCAAATAAAACAAAAGTTGGAACTTTGAAAATTTCACAAGTTGAAGATATTGCTAAACAGAAAATGTCAGATTTGAATGCATATACTTTAGAATCTGCAATGAATATGGTAAAGGGAACTGCAAAAAATATGGGGATAGAAATAGAAGGATAAAAATAATATAGTAGGAGCTTTTTTTTGAAAAGCGTTTGAACTACTAGGGGGAAAAATGAAGATAAGTAAAAGAATGAAATCTATTTTTGAAAAGTATGATAAAAATAAAAATTATGTTTTGAAAGAAGCTATAGATATATTAAAGGATTCTCATAAAGTGAAATTTGATGAATCTGTAGATATAAATATAAATTTGAATGTAGATCCAAAAAAAGCAGATCAAAATATTAGATCTACAGTAATTCTCCCAAATGGAAACGGAAAAGAAAAGAAAATTTTGGTTATAGCAAAAGGTGAAAAATTAAAAGATGCAGAAGAAATGAATGCAGATTTTTTTGGTGCAGAAGATATGATTGATAAAATTGCTGGTGGTTGGTTTGGTTTTGATGTTATGGTAGCAACCCCAGATATGATGAAAGATTTAGGAAAAATAGGGAAATTATTGGGTCCAAGAGGTTTGATGCCAAATCCTAAAGCTGGAACAGTAACTCCAGATGTAAAAAAAGCTATAAAAGAAATTAGATCTGGAAAGGTCGAATTTAGAGTAGATAGTTATGGTATAATACATCTTTGTGTAGGGAAAATTTCTTTTACAAATGATCAAATTTTGGGGAATATAAAAGCAGTTATGGATATTATTTTAAAAATAAAGCCTGCAACAGTTAAAGGTTCTTTTGTAAAAGGCTTTTCTATAACATCAACTATGGGTCCTGGATTAAGTATAGATTTGACAGAAGTTGTTAATAGATAAATTTTATATGTCTAAGAAAGTAGGGAGATTTTTTATAAAAATTTTTAATAATCCTACTGAGACTAGTTATTAAAACACTATGTTTCTTAGGCATAGTGTTTTTTATTTTATATTTGTTAATAAGAGGGAATTATGAATAAATTAGAAAAAAAAGAAGTTGTTGATAAGTTAAAGGAAAAAATTGGTAATTCAAATTTTGTTCTTTCTGGTTTTAAAGGATTAACTGTTTCAGATATAGAAGGAATGCGAAATAAATTAAGAACTTTAAGCTATTCTTCTAATGTTGCAAAAAATAGAATTTTATTGATTGCTTTAAAAGAACTAGGCATCACAGGTTTTGATGAATATTTAAAAGATACGACAATTTTGACAATACAGAAAGATACAAATTCTTTCGAAGGTTTTAAAGTTTTGTCAGATTTTGCAAAAACAAATGATAAGTTTTTTATTAAGGGTGGTTTTGTAGAAGGTAAAGTTATTAATTCTGGAGATGTTGCGAAGATTGCGGCATTGCCTTCAAGAGAAGTTTTAATTTCAAGATTATTGGCACAAATGAATGCTCCAATATCAAAATTAGTTTATGCTTTAAATAATCCAATAAGTAAATTGGTTTATGCTTTAGATGCTATAAAAAATAAAAAAAATTAAATATAAAAATAAAAAATATTTAGGAGGATTTAGATAAATGAATAGAGAAGAATTAATAAAAGAAATAGAAAGTATGAGTGTTTTGGAATTATCAGAATTAGTTAAAGAATTAGAAGAAAAATTTGGAGTATCTGCAATGCCTTCTATGCCAGCAGGTTTTGCTGTTGCAGGTGTTGCTGCAGAAGCTGGAGCAGGAGCTGCAGTTGCAGAAAAAACTTCTTTTGATGTTATTTTAAAAGGATCTGGAGATAAAAAAATTCAAGTTATAAAAGTTGTTAGAGAATTGACAGGGCTTGGATTAAAAGAAGCGAAAGATTTAGTTGAAGCTGCTCCAAAAGCTGTTAAAGAAGGAGTTTCTAAAGAAGAAGCTGAAGATATTAAAGCAAAATTAGTAGAAGCAGGTGGAGATATAGAAATAAAGTAAATTTTTAAGTAAATTTTGTTTATTTTTTATAAAATTAAAACTAGCACAATAAAAACTATTCGTGCTAGTTTTATATATTTTAATAGATGAGTATTAATTAATTAAAAAAATTTAATGATTTTATATAAATAAAAAGGGGGATTGATGAGAGAGTTGGAAAAGACTATGAATTTTGCTCGGATTCCCGATATTTTAGAATTACCTGATTTGGTCGATATGCAAAAAAAATCTTATAAATCTTTTTTGCAAACAGATATAAAGCCAGAAAATAGAGAATTGTGTGGGTTACAAGCAGCATTTTTGGATGTTTTTCCAGTAACCAATGCGGATGAAACTTTATCTTTAGATTTTGTTAAGTATGTTATAGATGATCCAAAATGTTCTGTTAGAGAAGCTATTTCTAAAGATTTAACATATACTGTTCCATTGAAAGCAGTGATGCAATTAGTTAATAAAGATCTTACTGGAAATGTTAGACAAATTACAGAGCAAGAGGTTTTTTTATGCGATTTACCTATGATGACAGAAAATGCTACTTTTATTTTTAATGGAGCAGAGAGAGTTATTGTAAGTCAGATGCATAGATCTCCTGGAGTCATATTTGAGGATGATGAAGAAAAAGGTATTTCTTCTTTAGGAAAAAAATTGTTTTATGCAAGAATAATTCCTTATAGGGGAGCTTGGGTAGAATTTGAATATGATTTAAGTAATTTATTATTTGTTAGAATAGACAAGAAAAGAAAAATATTTGCAACAACTTTGTTAAGAGCCATTGGTTTTGAAACTAATGAGTCTATTTTGAATATTTTTTATGATAAAGAAAAAGTTTCCGTAACAAAAGATATTATAAATTCATATTTAGCAACAGATGTAATAGATAAAGAAACTGGAGAAATTGTTTTTGAAGCTGGAACTTTATTGGTTGTTGAGAAATATGAAATATTAAGATTGAGAGGGATTAAAAATATTCAAATTATCAAGTTAGATAAAGAGATAAATGATGTAACAATTATTCATACTTTACTTAAAGATACGATAAAAACAGAAAAAGATGCAATATTTGATATATATAAAAAATTGAGATCTCAAGAGTTTATTTCAGGAGAGCAAGCTAAAACATATGTTTATGGATTAATTTTTGAAAATATTAAAAGATATGATTTAACTAAAGTCGGTAGATATAAAATTAATAAAAAATTTGAAAAAATATTTGAAGATTTAGAAAAAAATAAAGGGATATCAAAACCTTCAGAAGAAAGAACTTTAATAATAGCAGATATAATTGCTACTATTAAATATCTTATTGATTTGAATAATGGTGTTATTACTGAAACTGATGATATAGATCATTTAGGAAATAGAAGAATTAGGGCTGTTGGGGAATTATTGGAAAATCAAATTAGAATTGGGCTTTCTCATATGTCAAGACTTGTTAGAGAAAAAATGAATATGCAAGAAAGAGATAAGTTGACAATTCGTGGATTGGTAAATTCTGCTCCTTTAGTTGGTATTGTTAGGAAATTTTTTGGAACATCCCAATTATCTCAATTTATGGATCAGATAAATCCTTTATCAGAATTAACTCATAAAAGAAGACTTTCTGCTTTGGGACCTGGAGGATTAAATAGAAAAAGAGCAGGTTTTGAAGTCCGAGATGTTCATTATACTCATTATGGAAGAGTTTGTCCTGTTGAGACTCCAGAAGGTCCAAATATTGGATTGATAACTTCTTTGTCTTGTTATGCAAAAGTTAATGAATATGGTCTTATAGAAACTCCATATAGAAAAATTATGGATGGAAAGGTTAGTGATGAAATAGTTTATTTGACTGCAGATGAAGAGGATTTTTTTAATGTTGCACAAGCCAATTCTGAATTAGACAAAAATGGAAAGTTTGTTTCAGACTTAGTAGCGTGTAGATATTCAGATGATTTTCCTTTGTTACCACCATCAAAAGTAGAGTATATGGATATTTCTCCTAGACAAGTTGTAAGTCCATCAACTGCTTTAATTCCGTTTTTGGAACATGATGATGCAAATAGAGCTTTGATGGGAGCAAACATGCAAAGACAAGCAGTTCCTTTAATGATTACACAAAAACCTGTTGTAGGAACTGGTATAGAGCCTTTTGTTGCTAGAGATTCTGGGGCAACAACAATTGCAAAAAATAATGGAGTTGTTATTAGTGTAGAATCGGATAAGATTATTGTTTGGAATGAAGATAAAAAAGACATTGATGTATACGATTTGCGAAAATATAGTAGATCAAATCAAGATACTTGTATTAATCAAGTTCCATTAGTTAAATTGTGGGATAAAGTTAAAAATGGAACGATTTTGGCTGATGGAGCATCTACAAGCGATGGACAGTTAGCATTAGGA
Source organism: uncultured Elusimicrobiaceae bacterium (assembly GCA_964421155.1). GTDB lineage: Bacteria > RUG730 > RUG730 > RUG730 > RUG730 > CAYQVV01. The sequence goes on along the minus strand of CAYQVV010000022.1, from coordinate 8,700 downwards.
AAAAACTTAATGGTCGCATTTATGCCTTGGGAGGGATATAATTTTGAAGACGCTATTTTGCTAAATGAGAGATTGGTTAGAGATGATGTTTTGACTTCTATTCATATTACAGAATTTCAAGTTGAAGCTAGAGAGTTAAAAATAGGGAATGAAGAAATAACTAGAGATATTCCTAATGTTGGGGAAGATGCTTTAAAGAATATTGATGAAAATGGAATTATTAGAATAGGTGCTGAAGTAGAACCTGGGGATATTTTGGTTGGAAAAGTTGCTCCTAAAGGGGAACAATTAACAACTCCAGAAGAAAGATTACTTAAAGCAATATTTGGAAAAAAAGCAGAAGATGTTCAAGATGCATCTTTAAGAGTTACTCCAGGAGTAAGAGGAAAAGTTTTAGATATAAAAGTTTTAGAAAAAAAGAAGAAACTTTCTAAAAAAGAAGAAACTAAAATTTTAAAGCAAATAGAAGATAAATATAATTTTTTGATTGAAAATTTGAATAAAGAGAAAAAAGAAAAACTAGTTGAATATACCAAAGAAAAGAAAGATAAATTTTATTCAGATATGGTAAAAAGATTTTATGATTTTCAAGAAGAAGAAATTAGGAAACAAGAAAAAGAAGAAATAGAGAATTTAAAGAAAGACGATGAATTGCCAATAACAGTGAATAAAATTGTTAAAGTTTTTATTGCAACAAGAAGAAAAATTTCTGTTGGAGATAAAATGGCAGGAAGACATGGAAATAAAGGTATCGTTGCAAGAATTTTAAGACAAGAAGATATGCCATATCTTCCAGATGGCAGACCAGTAGATATTGTTTTAAGTCCTTTATCAATTCCTTCTAGAATGAATGTTGGACAGGTTATGGAAACCATTCTTGGTTGGGCAGGAATGACTCTTAATACACAGATGGTTACTCCAGTATTTGATGGAGCTACAGAAGATGATATTATAAATAATATCAAAAAAGCTAAACAACATTTAAAAGACAATTGTAATTATAAAGATTCTTATTTGCCAGATGATTATTGTAGAACTGTGCTTTATAACGGAAAAACAGGAGAACCTTTTAATGAAAAAATTACCGTTGGATATATGTATATGTTAAAGCTGGCACATTTGGTTGATGACAAAATTCATGCTAGATCTACAGGTCCATACTCATTAATCACAAGACAGCCTCTTGGAGGGAAAGCTCAATTTGGAGGACAGAGACTTGGAGAGATGGAAGTTTGGGCTATAGAAGGTTATGGAGCAAGTCATACATTACAAGAATTTTTAACTGTTAAAAGTGATGATGTTAATGGTAGAACTAAAATGTATGAAGCTATTATTAAAGGAGAAGTTCTTTCTGATACAGGGACTCCAGAATCCTTTAAAGTTTTAGTAAAAGAACTACAAAGTTTAGGTTTAAAAATAGAATTATTAAAAGAAAGAGAATAAAAATTAAAAAAAAGGGAGGAGCCTCCTTTGTCAAAAATAGCGAAAGTTAGTAAAGTAAGAATTAAGAAAAAAGTAATTGATAATATAAATTTTTCCAATTTTGATACTATAAAATTGGGAATAGCATCTCCGGAAGATATTCGTAGTTGGTCATATGGAGAAGTTAAGAAAGCAGAAACAATAAATTATAGAACATTTAAACCAGAAAGAGACGGATTGTTTTGTGAAAAAATATTTGGACCAATTAGAGATTGGGAATGTAATTGCGGAAAGTATAAATGGATAAAGCATAAAGGGGTTATTTGTGATAGATGTGGTGTTGAAGTTACAGAAGCCAAAGTTAGAAGAGAAAGAATGGGGCATATTGAACTTGCTGAGCCAATAGCTCATATTTGGTTTTTGAGAAAATCTCCATCTAGAATTTCTATTTTATTAAATATGAAATTAGGTGATATAGAAAAGATTATTTATTTTTCTAAACATGTTGTTTTAAAGTCTGGGGATACTCCTTTGCAATATAAACAGCTATTATCAGAAGATGAATATCAAGATTGTAGAAAGAAATATGGACGATCTTTTGAGGCTGGAATAGGTGCTAATGCAATAAAACAATTATTGCAAGAGGTAGATCTAAATAAAGTAGTTGAAGATTTGAGAGAACAAATGAAATCTACAAAGTCTGATGCTACGAGAAATAGAATAATAAAACAATTGAGAGTTGTTGAGGCTTTTGCAAAATCTGGGAATAAAGCTGAAAATATGATATTAGAAGCTTTGCCGATAATACCTCCAGATCTTAGACCTTTAGTTTTGTTAGATGGAGGAAGATTTGCCTCATCTGACTTGAATGATTTATATAGAAGAATTATAAATAGAAATAACAGATTGAAGCATATCCAAAGTTTGAAAGCTCCAGATGTAATGATATACAATGAAAAAAGATTATTGCAAGAAGCTGTTGATGCATTATTTGAAAATGGAGCAAGAAATAGAACTGTTGTCGGTTCTGGAAATAGACCATTAAAATCATTATCTGATACATTGAAAGGGAAACAAGGAAGATTTAGACAAAATTTGTTAGGAAAAAGAGTTGATTATTCAGGCAGATCTGTGATTGTTGTTGGACCAACATTAAAGTTACATCAATGCGGTTTACCTAAAAAGATGGCACTAGAACTATTTAAGCCTTTTATTATTAGAGAATTAATGGAAAGAAACATTGCGAATTCTTTAAAAAGTGCAAAAAAAATGTTAGAGAGAACAGATGCAGAAGTTTGGGATATATTAGAGCAAGTTACAAAACATCATCCAGTACTTTTAAATAGAGCTCCTACATTACATAGACTTGGAATTCAAGCATTTGAACCCGTTTTAGTTGAAGGAAATGCTATTAGACTTCATCCTTTAACTTGTGCTGCGTTTAATGCTGATTTTGATGGAGATCAAATGGCAGTTCACGTTCCTCTTTCTGTAGAGGCACAACTTGAAGCTAAAATGCTTATGTTAGCAACAAATAATATTTTATCTCCTGCAAGTGGAAAACCTATAACAGTTCCTTCACAAGATATGGTACTTGGTTGTTATTATATAACGAAAGGGAAAAAAGGCTGTAAAGGAGAAGGTTTGTTTTTTGCTAATGTAGATGAATTAGAAATAGCTTATAATTTTAAAAAAGTGGATTTGAATGCATTTATAAAAATAAACTATAACGATCAAGTTTTAGAAACTACAGTTGGAAGAGTGTTTTTTAATAAAGAATTGCCAAAAGCCTTACAATTTATAAATAAAGTTATTACAAAAAAAGATTTGGCTATTTTAATTGATAATTGTTATAAAAAGTTAGGAAAAGAAGCTACTGTAGATTTGTTAGATCATATAAAGAATACTGGGTATAAATATGCTACAATTTCTGGAGTATCTATTTCTTTGGCAGACATGCTTATTCCAAAAGAAAAATATGAGCTTATAGATAGTGCTAAAAAGGAAGTAAAAGAAATTTTGGAACAAGCTCAAATGGGAGTTATAACAGAAACAGAAAGATATAATAAAGTTATAGATATCTGGACACATGTGACAGATCAAATTGCAGACACTATGTTTTCATTTTTGAGTAAACAAGATGAAGAAGAATATAAAGAAGGATCTCCAAAGTTTAACTCAATATATATAATGGCAGATTCTGGTGCAAGAGGAAGTAAACAACAAATTAGACAGTTAGCTGGGATGAGAGGATTGATGGCAAAACCTCAAAAGAAATTGACAGGACAAATAGGAGAAATTATTGAATCCCCTATTACAGCAAATTTTAGAGAAGGATTAACTGTGTTAGAATATTTTATTTCTACACATGGAGGAAGAAAAGGGCTTGCAGATACGGCTTTAAAAACAGCTGAAGCTGGATATTTAACAAGAAGGCTTGTAGATGTTTCACATGATATGGTTATTACAACAGATGATTGTGGCACAGTAAACGGGATAAAGATCGGAGCTTTACAAGAAGGTGACGAAGTAATAGAAAGCATGGAAGAAAGAGTTGTTGGTAGAATTTCTTTGGATAATGTTGTTGGTTTAATAGAAGATGAAAATGGAGAATTAAAAGAAGAACTTATACTAAAAAAAGATGAAATAATTACAGATGAAAATGCAAAAAAACTTACTAAAGCTGGGATAGAAAAAATTAGAGTTCGTTCAATATTGACTTGTGAAGCAACAAATGGTTTGTGTAAGAAATGTTATGGAGTTAATCCTGCAACAGGAAAAATGGCAAATATTGGAGATGCAGTTGGAATTATTGCTGCTCAATCTATTGGGGAACCAGGAACTCAGTTAACACTTAGAACTTTCCATGTGGGAGGAACTGCGAGTAGAGTTGTTTTGGATTATTCTATAAGTGCAAAAAAGTCTGGAGTTTTAAAATATCATAATATTAAAACTCTAAAAAATAAATCTGGACATATGATTGTTATGAGTAGAAATGGAGAAATAAGTATAAAGTCTAAAGATACAAGAGAACGAGAAATTTATACTTTACCATATGGTTCAAAATTATATTTTGAAGATGGGGCTAATATTAATTCTTCAGATTTGATAGCAGATTGGGATCCATATAGTATTCCAATAATTGCTGAAACTGGAGGAAAAGTTGTATGGAAAGATATTGTTGAAGGAAAAAACATGCAACAAGAAAAAAACAGAATAACTGGAATGGTAGAAACCTTTATATTGGAACATAGGGGAAATGAAAAAATAAATCCACAACTTATAGTTGAAACAGGTAAGTCAAAAAAAATGACATATACATTGCCAGTAGATACATATATTTTAGTTAATGATGATACAGAAGTTTTTCCTGGGGATGTTATTGCAAAAATTCCTCAAGAGGTGAGCAAGACAAAAGACATTACTGGTGGATTGCCAAGAATTGCTGAGTTATTTGAAGCTAGAAAACCAAAAAATATTGCTATAATATCTGAAATAGATGGTATAGTAAAATTAGAAACAAACCAAAAAGCGCAATTAAAAATAGTTATTTCAAATGAAAATGGAATTGTCAGGGAATATATTATTCCTCAAGGAAAGCATTTGGTTGTGTATGATGGTGATAGAGTGAGAGCAGGGGATGCTTTGACAGATGGAGCTGCAAATCCTCACGATATTTTAAGAGTGAAAGGAGATAAAGCAGTACAAGAATATCTATTAAATGAAATACAAGAAGTTTATCGATTGCAGGGGGTTCTTATTAATGATAAGCATATAGAAGTTGTAGTTAGACAAATGCTTTCAAATTATAGAATAGAACAGGCTGGAGATAGTGAATTTTTAGTAGGCGAAATGGTAAATAGATTCAAATTTAAAAAAATTAATAAAGAATTAATAGAAAAGGGTTTGAGACCAGCAGTTGCTAGTCCAATTTTGTTAGGGATAACAAAAGCTTCTTTAAATTCTGAAAGTTTTATATCAGCAGCATCATTCCAAGAGACAACTAAGATTTTAACAGAAGCTAGTGCTAATGGAGAAAAAGATAATTTGGTTGGGTTGAAAGAAAATGTTATTATAGGGCATTTAATTCCTGCAGGAACTGGGTTAAAAGACAATAAAATAGGGTTAGATATTCAATAATAATAAAAAATACTTGACAAATTAAAATAAAAAGTTAAAATAAAAAAATTTGCAGGACAGGAGAAAATCAGTGTTAACTATTAACCAATTAATAAGAAAAGGTAGAACTAAAATTACAAGTAAAGGAAAAACTCCAGCGCTTGAGTCATGTCCACAGAGGAGAGGCGTTTGTACTAGAGTTTATACAACTACCCCAAAAAAGCCTAACTCGGCTTTGAGAAAAGTTGCGAGAGTAAAACTTACAAATGGAATAGAAGTTTCTGCATACATTCCAGGAATCGGGCATAATTTACAAGAGCACTCTTTGGTTATGATTAGAGGTGGAAGAGTAAAAGATTTACCTGGAGTTAGATATCATATTATTAGAGGTTGTTTGGATGCAACAGGCGTTGCTAATAGAAATCAATCTAGATCTAAGTATGGTGCAAAAGTTGCCAAAAAAGATGACAAAAAAACAGCTAAGAAATAAATTGAAAAGGGCAAGGTTATAAAAAATGTCAAGAAAGAAGAAAAGAGAAGATAGAGGATTAAAAGCGGATATAAAATATAATAGCTTATTAGTTAGCCATTATGTTAATAGAATTATGTTAAGTGGTGAAAAAAATATAGCAGTTGGTTTGATTTATGATGCTATGGATATATTGAAAGAAAAATTAAAAGATGAACCTTTGAAAATATTAGTCAAAGCAACAGAAAATGTAAAACCACAACTTGAAGTAAAAGCTAGAAGAATCGGTGGAGCTACATATCAAGTTCCTATAGAAGTGGATCCTTTAAGAGCAAATGCATTGGCATTGAGATGGATTATTAATTTTGCTAGATCTAGAAAAGGAAAATCTTTTTCTGAAAAATTAGCTGGGGAATTAATAGATGCATATAATGAACAAGGTTCAGCTATAAAAAAGAAAATAGATACTCATAAAATGGCAGAAGCAAATAAGGCTTTTGCACACTATAAATGGTAATTAAAGGAAATTAAAATGGCAGAAAAAAAAATAAGTTTAGATAAATTTAGAAATATAGGGATTATTGCTCATATAGATGCAGGAAAAACAACAACTAGTGAGAGAATTTTATATTATACTGGAAAAATCCATAAGACAGGAGAAGTTCACGATGGTGGAGCTACTATGGATTGGATGGTTCAAGAACAAGAAAGAGGAATAACAATAACTTCTGCAGCAACAACTGCTATATGGAAAGATTGTAGAATTAATTTAATAGATACTCCTGGGCATGTTGATTTTACAGTAGAAGTAGAAAGATCTTTGAGAGTTCTTGATGGTGCTGTGGTTGTTATGTGTGCTGTAGGAGGAGTTCAACCTCAATCAGAAACTGTTTGGAGACAAGCTAATAAATATAAAGTTCCAAGAATGATATTTGTTAATAAAATGGATAGAATTGGAGCAAATTTTTTTAATGTTGTGGATCAAGTAAAAAAGAAATTAGGATCTAGGCCATTACCTATACAAATTCCTATAGGACAAGAATCAGCATTTAAGGGAATAATAGATTTGGTAAAAATGGAAGCTGTAGAATATATTTCTGATGATGGAAGTGATTTTAAAGTTGTAGAAATTCCAGCAGAGTATAAAGAACAAGCAGAAAAATATAGAGAAGAAATGTTAGAAGCTATATCTGAAGTAGATGATACTTTGATTGAAAAATATTTATCTGGAGAAGTTTTAACAGAAAAAGAAGTTGTAGATGCTTTAAGAAAGGGAACTTTAGAAGTTAAATTTATTCCAATGATTTGTGGATCTGCTTTTAAAAATAAAGGAGTTCAACAGCTTTTGGATTCTGTTAATGCATATTTGCCTTCACCATTAGATATTCCGCCAGTTGAAGGAATAGATGATTTTGGGAATAAAGCAATAAGAAAAGCAGATAATAATGAACCTTTTTCTGCTTTGGTTTTTAAGGTAGCAACAGATCCATTTATTGGAAAATTGACTTATATAAGAGTTTATTCTGGAAAATTAATTTCAGGTTCTTATATTCAGAATTCAACAAAAGATTCAAAAGAGAGAGTAAGTAGAATTTTTAGAATGCATTCAAACCATAGAGAAGAGGTAAAAGAAGCAGAAGCAGGAGAAATTGTTGGAATCGTTGGGTTAAAAGTTGGAACAACAGGGGATACTCTTTGTGATGAAAAATCTAAAATTATATTAGAATCTATGGATTTTCCAGATCCTGTAATTTGGCTTGCTATAGAACCTAAAACTAAGGCTGATGAAGAAAAATTGGGAGTAGCTTTAGGAAGATTGGCTGAAGAAGATCCTACTTTTAAAATAAAAATGGATCAAGAAACAGGGCAAACTGTTATTGCAGGGATGGGAGAATTGCATTTGGATATTATTGTTGATAGAATGCAAAGAGAGTTTAATATTGCAGCAAATATAGGTAAACCTCAGGTTGCATACAAAGAAGCAATTACTAAAAGTGTTAATGAGGAAGGAAAATATATTAAACAATCAGGTGGAAGAGGACAATATGGACATGTTTGGTTAGAAATAGAACCAATTCCTTTAGAAGAAGCAAAAGATTTTGAATTTGTTAATAAAATAGTTGGTGGAACAATTCCAAAAGAATATATATCATCAGTAGAAAAGGGTGCGAGAGAAAGTTTGGATTGCGGACCTTTGGCTGGATATCCTGTTGTTGGAGTAAGAGTTGCAGTTTATGATGGATCTTATCATGATGTAGATTCTAGTGATTCAGCATTTAAAATAGCAACATCTATGGCTATGAAAAGTGGTATGAAGAAAGCTAGCCCACAAATATTAGAACCAATGATGAAAGTAGAAGTTGTTTCTCCAGAAGATTATATGGGAGATATAATAGGAGATTTGAGTTCTAGAAGAGGAAGAATTTCAGGGATAGAACATAAAGATACAAACCAGGTAGTTAAGGCAGATGTCCCTTTGTCAGAAATGTTTGGGTATGCAACAAGTGTTAGATCTTTATCACAAGGAAGGGCTTCATATGTTATGGAGTTTTCAAAATATGAACCAGTTCCAAGTAATGTGGCTGAAAAGATTATAGCCAAGGTTACAGGTAGCGATAAATAAAAAGGTGTTAATATAGGAGGACAATTAAGATGTCAAAAGAGAAATTTGAGAGAAAAAAACCACATGT
>CAYQVV010000021.1:5849-16415 GCA_964421155.1 uncultured Elusimicrobiaceae bacterium | reverse complement strand
GCTTGTTCTATAACTTCATTAAATGTTTTAACTGGAAAAATTTCAATTTTATCCAAAACTTCTTTTGGAATATCTCTCAAATCTTTTTTATTATGTTCTGGAATCAAAACCTTTTTTATGCCACATCTATATGCAGCCAAAACCTTTTCCTTCAATCCACCTATAGGCAAAACCTTTCCAGTCAATGTAATTTCTCCTGTCATGGCTATTCCACTCTTTACTTTCTTTTTAGTCAGAGCTGAAAGTAAAGCAGTTGTTATAGTTATTCCTGCTGAAGGACCATCTTTTGGAATCGCACCCTCTGGTACATGTATATGAATTTCTGTATCATTAAAATTTTTTTCATCAATTCCAAATTTTTTTGAATTAGCTCTTAAAAATGAAAGCCCTGTCTGAGCAGATTCTTTCATAACCTCACCTAATTTTCCTGTCAAAGTTAAAACTAATCCACCTTTATTTTTCATTTTCAAAACTTCAATATTTAAAATTTCTCCTCCAACTTCAGTCCAAGCAAGCCCAGTAGCTATCCCAATTTCATTTTTTGAAAAAATATCATCTAAGTTTTTTGGAATACCTAAAAATTCATCTATATTTTTCTTATTTATAATTTCTTTTTCATTAAGTTCATTTTCTGCTTTCTTTTTTGCTACTTTTCTACAAACATTAGCTATTTCCCTATTTAAATTTCTAACTCCAGATTCCGAAGTATATTTTTTTATTATTTCTTCTATGCCTTCATCTAAAAAAGCTATATCCTTTGATTTTAATCCCATATTCTCAATCTGTTTTGGAACTAAATATTTTTTAGCAATATTTTTTTTCTCCATCATAGTATATCCAGAAAATTCTACTAATTCCATTCTATCCAAAAGAGGCATTGGAATATTATACATGTTATTAGCTGTTGTAATAAACATCACATTTGATAAATCAAAATCAACCTCTAAATAATGATCTGCAAAAGTCATATTTTGCTCACTGTCTAATACCTCAAGTAATGCAGAAGCAGGGTCTCCCTTAAAATCACTTCCAAGTTTATCAATCTCATCTAATAAAAATACAGGATTTTTAGAACCAGCTTTTTTTATAGATTGGATTATTCGTCCAGGCAAAGAACCTATATATGTTCTTCTGTGTCCTCTAATTTCTGCTTCATCATGAACTCCTCCTAAGGATATTCTAACAAATTTTCTATCCATAGCATCTGCTATAGATTTTGCGATACTAGTTTTTCCTACTCCCGGAGGTCCTACAAAACACAAAATAGGTCCTTTATTTTTTTCTGTCAATTTACAAACAGATAAATATTCCAAAATTCTTTCTTTAACTTTATGTAAACCATAATGATCTTTTTCTAAAATACTTCTTGCATTACTTATATCCAAATTATCTTTTGTCATTACATCCCAAGGCATATCAACAAGCCATTCAATATATGTTCTAGAAACTGTCGCTTCTGCAGAATATAAACTCATTTTTTCTAATCTTGATAATTCTTTATTAGCTGCTTCTTTCGCTTCTTTAGACATTTTTGTTTTTTTGATTTTAGCTTTTAAATTTTCTATTTCCTCTAGATTTTCATCTTTCTTATGAAGTTCTTTTTGAATAGCTTTCATTTGTTCATTTAAATAATACTCTTTTTGGGATTTTTCTATTTGATTTTTCATTCTAATTTTAATTTTCTGTTCAATATTTAACAATTCGTTTTCTTTAACTAAAATAGAAGCTAATTTTTCTAATCTTTCCTCAATATCAAAAATTTCTAGTAAATTCTGTTTATCTACATTTTTAATAGATAAATATCCTGCTATTATATCTATAAGCTTATTTGGCTCGTCTATATTTAAAATTATTTGACTAAGTTCTAAAGGAATTTTTTTTGTAAAATTTGCATATTCTTGAAACAAATCAACTATTGTTTTAATCTTTGCTTGTATCTCTTTATTCAAATTTTTAGTATCTTCATCTGGCATTTCAAAAACTTCTACAGAAATATATTTATCATCTTTCTGAATAAAATCTCTCATTACAGCTCGTTTTTTGCCTTCCAACAATATTTTTATATATCCATTAGGAAGCCTCATAATTTGAATAATTTCTGCAACTGTTCCAACTTCATATAAATCATCTTTATCAATACTTTCTAAATTATAATCTTTTTGAGTACATATAAAAATCATTCTATCTGAAAGCATCGCTTTTTCAACCGCTTCAATAGACTGTGTTCTTCCTATTGAAAGAGGCAAAACCATATTTGGAAAAAAAACTATATCTCTCGCTGGTAAAAGAGGATATGTCAACTTTAATTGAGATGTCTGAACTTTTTTTCTAACCATATCTAAAATTCTCCTGTCTATATTTATGTTATATCTTAACTTGCATTATCTATTCTTAACAATGACAAAATATCTTCTTTTTTTATATTTACTTTTTTATCTGGAAAATCTTCATACATAAAATTTAGCATTGTATTTTCCATAATAGCTCTCAATCCTCGAGCTCCAGTATTTCTCTTTATGCTAATTTCTGCTATTTCCAATATTGCATCATCATCTATAACCAATTCTTTTCCTTCTAGTTCAAACATTTTTTTATATTGTTTAACTATTGCATTTTTTGGTTCTGTCAATATTCTAACTAGATCTTCTTTTTTTAAATCATCCAAGTTTGTAACTATTGGTAACCTTCCGACAAACTCTGGAATCAATCCAAAATCTATTAAGTCAGATGGTTCACATTGATTTAACAGCAAAGATTTATCTATCTTTTTAGATAAAATATTAGCACCAAAACCAACTCCTTGCTTTCTTTTTCTCAGTTCAATAATTTGAGCTAATCCATCAAAAGCTCCTCCACAAATAAATAAAATATTTGTAGTATCTATCTTTATATATTCTTGTTGAGGATGTTTCCTTCCTCCCTGAGGAGGAACATTAGCAATCGTCCCCTCTAAAATTTTCAATAATGCCTGCTGAACTCCTTCTCCAGAAACATCTCTAGTTATAGAAGGATTCCCTTTTTTTCTAGCTATTTTATCTATTTCATCTATATAAACTATTCCCATTTCAGCTTTTTTAATGTTAAAATTAGCATTTTGTATAAGTCTTAGCAAAATATTCTCAACATCTTCTCCAACATATCCAGCCTCTGTCAAACTAGTTGCATCCGATATAGCAAAAGGCACTTCTAATTTTTTTGCTAAAGTCTGAGCAAGCAAAGTCTTTCCTGTCCCAGTATTTCCTATAAATAAAATATTTGATTTCTCTAAATCTACATCTTTATTTGATAAATCTTTATTATATTCCAATCTTTTATAGTGATTATAAACTGCTACTGACAAAACTCTTTTTGCATAATCTTGACCAATTACATATTGATTTAAAAAACTATGTATTTCTTTTGGCCTTGGAATACTAATTTTAAAATCTTCTATATTATTCAAATCAATATTTTCATTTTTTATTTTTTCTTTGTTTAAAATAGAATTTGAAATATTTATACAATCTTCACAAATAAAATAAATTCCATTACCTATTAATTTTTTTGCATCTTTTTCTGTTTTTCCACAAAATATACATTTTTTTTCAGTATTATTAGTCATATAGTCTCCACAAGTTAATTTTTCATTACACTTTTATTTTTTTGGTTTTATAAAACAAAAAGATTTTATTTAGAATTTATATTTTTATTCAAAATAACATTATCTACCAATCCATATTCTTTTGCTTGCAATGCAGACAAAAAATTATCCCTTTCAGTATCGGCTTGTATTTTTTCTATTTCTTGTCCTGTATGCTTTGCCAAAATTCCATTCAAATTATTTCTTATTTTTAAAATTTCTTTAGCATGTATTTCTATGTCTGTGGCTTGCCCTTGAACTCCTCCTAAAGGCTGATGAATCATAACTCTTGAATTTGGCAAACAAAATCTTTTTCCTTTAGTCCCACTAGCTAACAGAACTGCAGCCATACTAGCAGCTTGCCCTATACAGATGGTTGAAACATCCGGTTTAATGTATTGCATTGTGTCATATATAGCCAATCCTGAAGTGACAACTCCTCCAGGAGAATTTATATAAAGATAAATATCTTTATCTGGATCATCTGCCTCTAAAAATAAAAGCTGAGCAACAACCAAATTAGCAACATCATCATTTATTGCTGTCCCTAAAAATATAATTCTATCTTTTAATAACCTTGAATAAATATCATAGGCTCTTTCTCCATGCCTCGACTGATCTACAACCATTGGGATTACTGACATATTATCTCCTCTTCTATTTTAATTTGATAGCTATTTTTGCATTTTATCTAATTCATCTTTAGCTATTTTTGCTTCTTCACTATCTGGAAAATCTTTTATAATTTTATTATAAACTTCTTTTGCTTTTTCAAAATTTCCTAATTTTCTAAATGCCTTTGTTTTTAAAATATACGATTTCCTTAAAAGTTCACTGTTATTATATTTATTCACAAAAATGTCTATTATATCACAAACTTTAATCCAGTCTTTTTTCGCATAATAAGAAACTGCCATGTCATAATAAGAATTTTCTGCAAATTGAGTATCAGAATAGTTATTAATAATATTCTCAAAACCTGAAATTGCAAGATCATATTCTCCTCTACTATAATCTCCTCTAGCAATTTGATATATTTGAGCTGGAGTAATTTTATATTCTTGAGCTGTTATTGTCTGTGTAGAAGTCAAAAGAGTAAAAAGTTTATCCTCTATAACAGCTAATTTTTTGTCAATATTATCTAAATATTCTTTATTAAATTTTACATCTTGAAATCTATAATTTCCTTCTTCTATTTTTCCATCTAATTTAGAAATTCCTATTATTTGATTATCTATCGTATTCCTTAACTCTGCACTAATTTTTTGCAGTTTTTCCATCTCATTTATAAGCTCATTTTTTATTTCCATATTTAAATTTATACTATCAGATATTTTTTCTGTCATCTCTCTTCTTAATTCCAACATTTCTAAATTTGTATTTAAAACATCTTGTCTTGTTGCCAAGCAGCCCGAACATAAAAAAGATAAAAATATTATAGAAATAAAAATAATTCTGTTCACAATAATTCCTCACTTTTATTCTGTCTTATAAATAAAAAATTCTGCTCTTCTATTTTTAGAAAATCCTAATTCAGAATTTTCCATTGATACTAATTTCTCTTTTCCATAACTTATTGTAGCAATTCTTTCTGGTTCTATTCCTAAATAAGTTAAATATAATCTAACTTTACTTGCTCTATCTTGCCCTAAACCAAGGTTATATTTTATAGATCCTCTTTGATCCGTATGTCCCTCTATTAAAACTTTATAGCTAGAATTTTCTTTAAGCCATTTTGCATTTTTACTTAAAATATCCTTATCTTTTTGATTAAGCTCTGTGCTATCATAGTCAAAATATATTGTTTTTAGTTCTAAACTAGTTTCAAACTTAACATTTCTAATGCTAGGCTCTTCGACATCAAAAGGATCTAGATTTACATTTTTTGAATCAGAATCTTTATTTATATCTGTTGTCGCAGGGGTATTGGCAATATTTGTTTCTAATGCAGTAGTTTCTGGAACTTGGACTACGAGATTATCTAACCCAACATTTTTTTTGCATCCAACTATAAATAAAAAAAGGAAAAAAAACAAAATATTTTTTTTCATAATTATAAAACCTCTAATTTTTATAGATAAATATTTCTACTTTTCTATCTTTATCATTTTTAAAATTATATGTACTACTTTCTTCTCCAAAACTAATTGTTTCTATTTTTGAACTATCTATTCCCGCTAAAATTAAATATTTTTTTATTTTATTTGCTCTATCTTGTCCCAATTTTATATTATATTCTTTTTTTCCTATTTTATCTGTATATCCAACTATCAAAACTCTATAATATTGGGTAGATTTTAGATAATCAATATTAGAATTTAAAACTTTTTGATATTCATTATTAATTATTACACTATTACTATCAAAATATATTGGTTTTAATTTAGAATTTTCATCTAAAGCCATAGCCCTAATATTAGTATCCTCTATTTTATCAATTACTACTTCAGCTGATTTTATTTTTTCAATTTTTTCTTCTTTTATTTCTTCATTTTTTATACAAGATTTCTGATCTTCTTTTTGCTTTGTTTCACAGTTTTTTTCATTTAATTTTTTCAAATTATTTGAAAAATTTTTTTCTTTTTTTTCTATTTCTTTTCTATTTTTTTCTTCTAATTTAATATTTTCTTCATCTGCTTTTAACTTTTCTTGCTTAGCGATCTTCTCAGCTTTAATTGTCTCTATTTGTGCTTTTTTTTCTTCTTGAATTCTTTTTTGATCTTCATTTTGTTTTATTTTTTCTTTTTCTAATTGTTCTTTATCTTGTTTCTCTTTTTCTAACTGCGCAATCTTTGCAACGGCTTTTTCTTGTTTTTCTTTTTCTAATTTTGCTTTTTTCTCTTCTTTAATCCTTTTTTTCTCTTCTTCTTTTTTTCTCTTTTCTTCTTTAATTTTTTCTTTTTCTAATGCTTTATTATCTATATTTACAGAAACAGTTGAAGAAGATATTATAACATCTTTTGCATACACAAAATTAAACGATAATAACAAAACAATAATAATATTTTTTAATAACAGATTCATATTACCCCCTATTTATAGACAAAATTTTTAATTTTAATTTTTTTGCTGGCAAATCAATTTCTGCAACATCATCTACTTTATAACCCAATAAACCTTGTCCAACTGGAGAATTTATAGAAATTTTTCCTTCACTAAAATTGGCTTCACTTGCATCAACTAGAGTATATATAATTTCCAAATTATTATCCAAATTTAACATTTTAACTGTACAGCCTATTCTAATTTCATCTAAATCTAATTCTTCTGATTCTATAATAACAGCTCTGCCTAGTTTATCCTCTAAAAGCTTTATTCTAGCTTCTATTCTTCCTTGTTTTTCTTTAGCTGCATCATATTCAGCATTTTCAGATAAATCTCCTTGTTCTCTAGCTTCTTTAATCTGTTGTGCAATATCTTTACGTTCAACCAATTTCAAATTATCTAATTCTTTTTTTAATTTTTCATAACCTGTTTTAGTCAAATAAACTCTATCTGCCATCAAAAATCCTCCATAAAAAATCTTTATATTTTTTATATAATATGAAATTATAAAAAAATTTGCAATCCTCTTTTTATAACAAGTTATAATAAAATTTACATATTACTTTATAAAAATAGCTGGCAGTTTTATAAAAAAAGTAGATCCTTTTCCAAATATACTTTCTACCCAAATTGTTCCATTATGAAGCTCAACAATCCCTTTTGCTATAGAGAGCCCCAAACCCGTTCCTTTCTCTGATTGAGCAAAATCTTTGCTTATACTTTTTACCTGTTCAAATTTATCAAAAATTTTTTCAATATTTTCATCTGCTATTCCGATCCCTGTATCTATAAACTTTATCAAAATTGAATGCACATTATCTTTAAGCCTTTCTCCATTATATAAAAATGAAACTTTTATTTTTATTTCTCCAGCATTAAAAGAAAATTTCATTGCATTATCCATAAGAATAATAAATAATTGCTTTATTTTATCTATATCTAGATAAACTTCATCAACTAAATCATCTATTTCTGTCTCTATTAATAAATTTTTTTCTTTTGCTTTTATCAAAAATAAATTTCTTACATCTTCTATTATTTCTGATAATTTTGCCATTTCTTTATTTAAAACAAAACCTCCATTTTCTATCTTTGCAATATCCAAAATATTATTTATAAATACCCTAAGTCTTTGAGTGTTATTTCTCATTCTGGCTAAATATTCATGCCTTTCTTTAATATTTATTCCTTCATAATCAAAGTCTTTTTTATCTAACCCTAACTCTATATCTTCTTCTATCATAAAATTCAAATAACTTTCTATAGCTCCTAAAGGAGATCTTAATTCATGGGTAACATTGGATATAAAATCTTGTTTTAAAACATCAATTTCTTTTAATCTTTTTGCCAACATATTAAATTCATTTACCAAATCTTTTATTTCACCTTCATATTCAAAATTGATTCTAGTATCAAATTTTTCTTCACTCAAAAGTTTTATTGCTTGTTTAAAAATAAATATAAAACTATTAACTTTATAAGTAATAAAAAATACTGCGATAATTCCAAATAAAAATATATACATACTAAATTTAAAAATTCTGTTTTTTACTAATAATTCTAAAATAGCAAAATTTTTATAAAAAATATCGTCTCTTAACTTTTTTTCATGAAAAAAACCTATCTTTATGCTTGAAATTATTTCTCCATCTAAAGTAAAAAAATATGTATATTCATCTATTAATTGATTTTCATTTATTAAAAATAAATCTTTATATAATAAATTTTTTTCTTTAAATTTATCATTTATATTTATTTTTTTATAAAAATAAAAATCTTCTAATATTTTATTAGAAAAACTATAGTTTATTTTTAAATTTTTATTACTTGAATATGTAGAGGTAACTAAATTCCCATATCTATCAAAAACATTTATATAAAAAATATTAAGATTTGTTTTTTTTATAAGTTTTAAATAGTTTTTTATATCTAAAAAATTTCCTTTTAAATAAGATTCTCTTATTATTAAAGCAGAATTTTTAACTAAATTTATTTTTTTAAATTCTTCTGTTTTTCTATATTTTTCATATTCAGATTTTACAAAAAAATAATTTATAGAAAATATACACAAAAATAAAACTAAACTAAATAAAAGTAAAATTTTAAATCTAAAAAACATTTATCCTCTAAACTCTTTATAATTCTATAAATTTATTACAAACTGGAACTTTTCTATCTGACCAAAAAGATCTTTTTGTTATTTTTAATCCCATAACAGCTTGAGCTCTTTTATATTCCGTGCTTTTAATTAAATACAAAACTTTTCTAATAGTTTCTTCTATATTTTCATAATATTGAAGTTTATCTTTTATATTTTCAATTGATTCATTTTCATCTATATATAATTCTAAAATTTTATCTAAAATCTCATATTCAGGTAAAGAATCTTGGTCTGTTTGATTTTCTCTCAATTCTGCAGAAGGCTTTCTGTTTATAATGCTTTCTGGAATTAATTCTTTATTAGATTTTCTATTTATAAATTTTGCAAGTTCAAAAACTTTTGTTTTATATAAATCTTGTATTATAGCAAATCCTCCAACTGTATCTCCATATAAAGTACAATATCCTGTAGCAACTTCACTCTTATTCCCTGTTGCTAAAACCACTCCGCCAATTCTATTCGCTAAAGACATTAACAAATTTCCTCTAATTCTAGCTTGTATATTTTCTACAGCTAAATCAGCAATTGTGGATACTTTTTTATCAAAAATAGAATTAGAATTAAATATATCTACAAAATTATTTTTTAAATTTTCTATGGGAACTTCTGTAAAGTTAACTCCTAAATTTTCTGCCATGATTTTAGAATCATTTTTAGTTCCAGAACTTGAATATACTGTAGGCATACTTAAACAAAAAACATTCTCTTTCCCAATAGCTTCTACAGCCAAAGTAGCAACCAAAGCAGAATCTATTCCTCCACTCAACCCAACTATTGCTTTATTCAAATTATTTTTATGAAAAAACTCCTTTAAACAAAAAATTAATGCATTATAAATTTCAGCAATTTCTTCAACTTTTTCAAAATCATTTTTTTTAGATTCTTCTATTTGTATTTTTTCTTTTTCTTTATTTTTAACAATAATTTCACAAATATCCGTATAGTCTTTTTGAACAAATTCTGAATTTTTAGCTTCTATATCAAAACATAAAAAATCTTCTTCAAATTTTTTTGCTGATTTAATTATATCAAACTTAGAATCCATTATAAAACTTTCTCCACTAAAAATTAAAGAATCTTGACTTCCAAAAGAATTAGAATTTAAAATAAAAATATCTTTTTTTTCAAAATTCAACAAATCTTTAAACATATTTTTTTGATCTTCAATATCTCCTACATAATAAGACATAGTCAACAAATTGATTATACAATCCAATTCATCAAAAAGATTTGCTTTATCATCTTCTATAAAAAAAACATCTTCTCCCATAGAAACTAAACAATTCAAAAACTTATTATTTTTTTTGATTTTTAAAACTAAATTTTTATCTCCTGAATGAAAATAAGCATTTTCATCATAAATTCCATTGCCTTGCAAAAATTGCTTATCATATCTAGCAACTATTTCATTATCTGAAATAATAAAAGTTGTATTGTAAACTCCTCCACATTCACAAGGTTCTATTCCTCCAAGCAATACAGTAATATCCGAAGTTTTCTCAACAATATCATTCAAAATTTCTTCATTTTTTCTTAAAAATTCTTCCCTCAATAATAAATCTTTAGGAGAATTACCAGAAATTGAGTATTCTGAAAAAATCAAAACATCAACTCCTTTGGCTTTGGCTTTATTTATATTTTCTAATATTTTATTTTTATTATATTCAAAATCTCCAAGAGAAAAATTTAATTGAGAAATTGCAAATCGTATACAATTAGATTCTATTATTTCCATTTTTTT
>CAYQVV010000021.1:0-5749 GCA_964421155.1 uncultured Elusimicrobiaceae bacterium | reverse complement strand
AAATCTAAAACTTTTGGCTTTAAACCATTTTTTCCAAATTTTTCAAATATAAGACTTCTAATATTTTGATAAAGTTTTTCTGCTATAAATGTATTAACTTGAAAAAATGAAGCGGAAGAAATCTTATATATTATTGATCTTTTATCATCTATTTTAAAAGTTTCAATAACTTCATCTTTTCCTATTAATGTATGAAATTTATCTCCAAATATAAAATTTGTTTTCTTTGAATTAACTGCATAGATTATTCCATTTATTTTGATATTATTGTTTTGTTTTTCTTGATATTTCAAAAATAATTTTTCCGAAAGCCGTTTAATTCTTTTTATTTGACTATTATTTTCATCATAATCATATGTTCCAACGATTGTCAAAATTGCCTCATTTTGCCTATTAATTCTTATACTAATATGTCTAAATCCATTCAAAACTTCCAATTCATCATAAATTTTTAAATCCTCAAAATTTGCATATTTTATAAAATCTAACAATAATTCATTTGCTTCAATAGAACATATTTCACATTTGTCAATATCAACAATAGAATGAGTTCCATTCATATAAAGTCCATAAAAAATTTGTCTTGTTTCTTTATCTTTTGACAAAGGAAATTGTAATTTATTTCTATATCCAAACTGCTTTTCTAATGGACAAATTTCTATATCTAAATTATATTTTTCAATATTCTCTATTTTTCCTATTTTTGATAAAGAATTCAAAATAAAATTCTTTTTATATTCTATTTGTTTTAAATAATTTATATGCATAAAATCACATCCGCCACAAAACAAATTATTAACTTTCACTTTTTCAAAATCATAAAAAAATTTACACAATGGATTAACTCTATCTTTAGAAAAAACATTAATAGAATTAATTTTAGCTCTAGCAAATGATTTCGAAGCTTGTGTCACTTCACATTGAATTTCATCTCCAACGGCTGTAAAAGGAACAAAAACTACAAAATTATCTATTCTTCCGACACCTTCTCCACCATTTGCGATTCCATCTATTTTAATATTTATAATATCGCCTATTTTTAACATTAGTTATTCCTTTAAAGATATAAAGATTTATTGAATTTTTTTAGAATCTAAATAAGATTTTTAGAAGATATAAATACAATATTTTTAAATTTTTTATAAGAATTTTAAATTCAAATTTTTGTATTCTAAATTACAAATTTATAAATTTTGCCCACAGCATTTTTTAAATTTTTTTCCACTACCACATGGGCATAAATCGTTCCTACCTATTTTATCTAATTTATGACTATCTTGTCCTATGTTACCATGCTCATTTCTATCAAAAACCTTTCCATTTAAATTATCTTCTTCATATACAGATTCATTTCTATCTACTAATATAGTCTTTGACATATCAGTTTTAAATATATATTCAAAACTAGATTGCTTTATTCTATTAATCATTGAAACAAACATTTTAAATGCTTCATTTTTATATTCTAAAACAGGATCTTTTTGACCATAGGCTCTAAATCCAATTACTTTTCTTAATTGATCTAAATTATAAAGATGTTCTTTCCAACAATTATCTACTACCTGTAATAAAATAACTCTTTGCAATTCCAAAATAAGTTCTTGAGGCATATCCTTTTTTTTCTCAGAATAAATTTCTTTAAGCAAGTCTTTTATACTTGTTAAAACTCCTTCCCTAGGATAATTTTTGCATTCTTCTAAATCATCTATTTCAGAATTTGTGTTTATATTTATCCAAGAACACAATCCTTTCATATCCCATTGTTCAGGATAAGATTTTAAAGGAATATATTCATCTATTGCCATTTCAACAACATCTTCAATGATATCATCAACTGCTGATTCTAAATTATCAGCAAAAAGCAAAACATCTCTTTGTTTATAAACAACTTCTCTTTGTTTATTCATGACATTATCAAACTCTATCAATTGTTTTCTTATATCAAAATTCATTCCTTCTACTCTTCTTTGAGCACTTGCAATTGCTTTAGATATCCATGGATGCTGTATATCCTGTCCTTCTTCCAAGCCTAATTTACTAAAAAGTGCACTTTTATCTGTCCCAAAAAGCCTCATTAAATCATCTTCTAGTGAAATATAAAATCTTGATGCTCCAGGATCTCCTTGTCTACCGGCTCTTCCTCTAAGCTGATTATCTATTCTTCTAGAATCATGTCTTTCTGTTCCTATAATATAAAGTCCTCCAGCACTTTTAACAATTTGTGATTCTTCTTCATTTACTGGATTTCCACCTAAAACGATATCAGTTCCTCTTCCTGCCATATTAGTTGCAATAGTAACATTTCCTTTTCGTCCTGCCTGAGAAATAATATTAGCTTCTTGTTCATGATACTTTGCATTTAAAACTTGATGTGGAATTCCACTTTTTTTCAGTAAACTAGATAAATATTCACTTTTTTCTATAGATTTTGTTCCGACCAAAATAGGTCTGCCAATCTTTCTATTTTCTGCTATATCTTTTATAATAGCATTATATTTTTCTCTTTCAGTTCTATAAATAACATCTGTAAAATCCTGTCTAGAAACTGATTTGTTTGTTGGAACTTCTACGACATCTAACTTATAAATTTCAAAAAATTCTTCTGCCTCTGTCAAAGCAGTTCCTGTCATACCTGCTAATTTATTATACATTCTAAAAAAATTCTGGAACGTTATAGTAGCCAATGTTTGATTTTCTTCAGCAATTTCCACATTTTCTTTAGCTTCTATAGCTTGATGTAATCCATCGCTCCACCTTCGCCCAGGCATAAGCCTGCCTGTAAATTCGTCAACAATTATAATTTCATTATCTTTAACAACATAATCTACATCTTTTTTAAATAAATTATGTGCTTTTAATGCTTGAACTATATGGTGAACCCATTCTGACTCCATATCATTATATAAATTTTCTACTCCCAAAATCTTTTCACATTTCAAAACACCTTCATTTGTCAAAGAAACATTATGATTTTTTTCATCTACAATATAATCATAACCTAAAGTCAAATCTTCATCTCTATATTTAGCATTTATTTGCTCTTCTTCAGATACAAATCTTCCTTTTAGCATTGGAACAATTTTATTTATAATATAATATTTATCTGTTGATTTTTCAGCTGCTCCAGAAATTATAAGTGGAGTCCTAGCTTCATCAATCAAAATACTATCTACTTCATCAATAATTGCAAAATTTAATTTTCGTAAAACCCTATCTTCTTTTCTAACAACCATATTATCTCTCAAATAATCAAAACCAAGCTCATTATTAGTTATATATGTTATATCTGCACTATATGATTCCTTTTTAATATCATGTTTCATTCCATTTTGAACTAATCCTACTGTTAAACCTAAAAACTTAAAAATAGGACCCATCCATTCAGAATCTCTTTTTGCCAAATAATCGTTAACTGTAACTATATGAACCCCTTCTCCTGTCAAAGCATTAAGATATACAGGCAAAGTAGCAACCAAAGTTTTTCCTTCTCCCGTTCTCATTTCTGCTATTTTCCCTCTATGTAAAATAATTCCACCCATAATCTGAACATCAAAATGCCTAAGACCTATAGTTCTTTTACTAGCTTCTCTAACTACTGCAAAAGCTTCTGGCAAAATATCGTCCAAAGATTCCCCAGATTCTAATCTTGATTTAAATTCAAAAGTTTTATTTCTTAAATCTTCATCTGATAATTCAGAAATCAAACTTTCAAAAGAATTAACTTTATAAACAATAGGGCTCAAACTTTTAATTACTCTATTATTTCTAGTTCCAAATAAACTTTTTATAAAATATTGTATCATATAAACATCCTTATTTTACTTTGAATTTCGTTTTTGCATATTTAGCTTTGATATAAAAATATCTATTTTATATTCTGATATATAGACCTGTTTGCCTAATGCATTTACATTAGAACTCGCTATATACATATGTGTTTTAAAATAATCCTTTAAAACATTCGCTCTCTTTTGAGCTATATCTGTATTTTTATCATAAACTACTATAACAATATCTTTATCATAAAATTCTTTTAAAATATCTAAAACTTCTCTCAAAAGATTTTCTGAATTTTTTTTAATATCAGTTGTCTCTGTATTTAAATCAAAAATTTCTTCTAAAGAGATTGTTACATTTTTATAATCATCATTATTCAATTGATATCCTTTAATATTAAAAGGTTCTCCATTAATAGTTCTAATATTGTTATCATTTCCTCTTACTCTCAAAATATAAGAATACCACTGACCGGGAGTCAAAATATGTTTAGTAATACTACTAATTCCATCCCAAGCTATATATTGAGGAATTGTTTTAGCTCCTTTTATTGCAGAAAACAAATCTCCTTTTGAGTCACTAAATATAACGGCCCATTCATCAACTTTAAAATTTTGAGAAGTTTTTATTTCAAAATTCAAAAAAGGTTGAGGTAAAATATCTATTCCAAAAGGGGAAATTACATTAAATGAAAACACAATATCTGGAACAGAAAAAGAAGGATCTAAAAGAATAAGAGGAGATTTTTGTAATAATTCATCATCTAAAGATAACATATTATCCAATATTTTATCTTTATCAATATCTATAATCATAGGCTCTTTTTTACTTTCTATTTGCAAGTTTAAATTTGCTTTTACAGTTACATCTTCAACTGTTTCTCCATAAACAAAAGATAAATTTATTAATGTAAAAAAAATTATAAGAAAAAATACCCTGTCAAATTTGTTTTTCATAATAATCAATACTCCATATTTTAAGATAACTTAAAATTAAAATTTATTATTCCAGACTGTATTTCTTGAGAATTTAAATTTTCAAACTTCCAAAATTTTAAAACTTCTTTAACATAATCGTCTAATTTTTTGTATCCAGAAGTGATTTCTATTCTAATAGAATCATCAATAACTTTTCCATCTGGAGCGACTTCTAAATATACATATATTCTAGCTTCTATTCCTTGTTGTTGAGCCCAAGCTGGATATTCTGGCATTTTAGAATAAATTATTTTTCTATCTTTAATTTTTCCTGTTATTTCAAATCTTTTCACATTTCTAATATTATTATCTGAATTTCTACCTAAATCTTCTTTTATTTCTCTGTTTACTTGTTTGTTTTCTCTAATAGGAGCTTTTATAATTTTTGATTCTTCCTTTTTAGGCATTTCTTGATTTAATTCCATAACATTTTTACTAACTATCTTAACAGGTCTAGTATCTACATAATCTATATTCTTTTGTCTATTATTCTTTTGCCCTGAACTAACTTTATCTTCTAATACGGTTATATCTTTAGAATCAAAAGAAGAAGCACTGACTCTTTTAGCTTTTACATCTATATCTATGTCTTTTTTTGTATCAAAAGTTTTATTGCTCATATTAATAACAGGAGCGTCTACCATATTGACTATTTTTCTATCTAAATTTTTAATCTTATTTTCATTATCTTTTAATTCCATTTTTGGAGCATTATCAAAATTTCTAACTTTAACTTTTTTTTCTAATTCATTAGCTAAATCCAAAGTTTTTTGTGAAACTTTCCTATCTCCTACGGCTTCTAAATTAATCAGAGCCTTAACATCATCTTTGTTCACAAAATCTCTATTTTTTTCTTTTAAAGTCGGCATTTCATCTATATCTTTTATATCAATTTTTTTATTTCTTTCAACTTTTATATCTAAATCCTGCATTTCTATATTTCTCGGTTTTTCTAATTCTACTTTAGGCAATTCTAATTTATCTGACTTTATTTC
>CAYQVV010000020.1:0-17024 GCA_964421155.1 uncultured Elusimicrobiaceae bacterium | reverse complement strand
ATAAGTCAATCTAAATTTTTGTAAAATTTTTTAATAGTTTTTCTGTTCTTTTAGCAAAATCTTCACAATATTTTTTTGCTCTATCATCAGGAGTATTTATACTAACAGGACCATAATGATCGCCTTTTGTAACTCCTTGTATAATCATCCCATGTACGAGCATTGCTTTCAAAATAGCCAAAATTGCAGTTTCATTTCCTCCTGCAATATTCCCACTTGAAGAAAATGCCCCACCAATTTTCCCTTCTAATAAACCATGTGGTCTGACTCTTTCAGTTATTAATTGTATAATTTCTTTGGCTGGTAAACCATAATAAGTAGGAGTCCCAATAAGTATGCAATCTACATTTATCATATCATCTTTTGTTGTTTCCAAACAATTTTTTAAAATTACATCATAAAAATTAGTATCTATATTATCTGCAATTATTTCTGCCATTTTTTTTGTATTTCCTGTAACAGAAAAATAACTTATTAATATTTTCTTTTTATTCATAAAAACACCTCATTTCTCCAAAGAATTTATTATATCTGCTAGTTTTATATTGTTTTCCTCACAAAAAACTTTTAAATCTTCCAAAATATCTAAAGAAATTCTAGGATTTCTAAAATTCATAGTTCCAATACTAACCAAATTTGCACCTGCTATCATAAACTCTAAAACATCTTCATAATTAGAAATTCCACCCATTCCTATTATTGGAATCTTTGACAATGAATTTTTAACATCTATTAGCAATTTCAATGCTAGAGGCTTTATTGCTGGGCCAGAAAAGCCTGCGACTTTATTTTTAAAATAAAATTTTTTTGTTTTTATATCTATTTTCGTTCCTAAAAATGTATTTACCATACAAATAGCATCTGCTCCAAAATTTTCTAAATTTTTAGCAATATCAGAAATATTATTAAAATTTGGGGATATTTTTACAATTATAGGCTTACTTGTTACAGCTTTTGTATTTTCTACTAACTTTTTCAATAATTCTAAATTTTGACCTATAGCCATACAGCCTTTTTTAACATTAGGACAAGAAATATTCAATTCTAACATATCTATTCTTTTTTCTTTGCCTAACTCCTTACACACTTCAATATATTCTTCTATACTATTTCCACCAACACTAACTATCATTCTAACATCTTTTATTTTTTCCCACTGAGGCAAAACTTGTTCTTTAAAACGATATAATCCAGGATTTTGAAGACCTATAGAATTTAAAAGTCCACTGCTTGTTTCTAATATTCTAGGCAAATCATTTCCAGATCTTTCTTCTAATGTTATAGTTTTGGTTGTAATCGCACCTATTTTTTCTATATCAACAAGATCTTTAAGTTCATATCCATATCCAAAAGTTCCAGATGCTACAACCAAAGGATTTTGTATTTTTATTCCACAAAAATCTATTTCCAATCTATTTAATCCCATATTACTTCCTCTACATTAAAAATTGCACCGTCTTTGCAAACCCTCTTATAAACAAACTTATTATCGTTTTTCTCATTTTTAATTTTTATAACACATCCATTACAAATTCCTATACCACAAGCCATATACTCTTCAAAAGATGCAAACATTTTAAAATTTATATCTTCCTCTTTTAACTTAAAAAACATTTTTTTCACTATGATTTCAGGACCACACATAAAAAAAATTGATTTTTTCATTTTTTCTTTAAAAATATCAAAATGATCTGTTATAAAACCTTTCTCCCCATTTTGATAACTCCCATCATCTGTAGTTATAAAAAGATTTAAATCTTTATATTTATCTTTGAGCTTTTGCAATTCCTTTAAACAAAAAATATCATTTTTACTTTTAAAACCAAAAATCAAATAAATATTTTTAGGTTTGAATAAATTTTTTTCACAAATATCTTTAACTAAATAATGAACACTGGCTGACCCAGTTCCTCCACCTATTATAAACACATTTTCAATTTCATTTTCATTTTGAAAATTTTCAATAGAAATTAAATTTACTGGATAAGCATTTCCTAATGGAGCAATAATATTTAAATATTCCCCAACATACCTTTTGGATAAAAATGTTGTTCCTTTTCCAATCAATTTATATGCAATTTTAATTGAATCTTTTGAGCAATCAAAAATACTAAAAGGTCTTCTCAATAAAACATCTAAACTTTCTGAAACTTCTATTTCAATAAATTGCCCCGGATAAAAATTTTCTTCTGCATTTTCAAATTCTAATTCTAAAATAAAATAATCTTTTTCTACACAATCATTTTTTAGTATTTTACAATTTTTTATAAATTTATTTTTTTGCATTTAATAAACCTTTAATATTAGAAATATTTTAATACTTTAATAAACTGTAAAAAATATATAGAATCTATATTTTCTTTTTCATTTCTTATAATTTTTAAAAAAGGAATTATATTAAAAATATAAATTTTTTCAATTTTAAATTTAAATTTCATAAATTCAAATCTTTTAACTTTTAAAACAGGAATTCCCATTAAATATATTTTTGTTTTCTTTTCAGCAAAATTTTTAATTTTAACAATAGGTAAAAAACCAAAAAGAAAAATTTGAAATTTATTATTCAATGTAAGACTAACTTCTACAGATTCAAAATATTCTTTTATCCCATCTATATCAATACTGTTAACTTCAAAAGTATCTATTTCAAGTTTTTCATTATTTTTCTTTCTAGCCATTTGGTTTTCTATTCCTTGAATCATTTTATATATAGAAATAGAATTTACACAAGTATATTCATTAGGACAAACTTCTCTATTATCCAAAGTTTGTATTTCATTTTTTCTACACAAATCACAATCCTTGTCAGGTAAAATATTTTCATTACAAGAATAAGAAGCAAAATACAAAGGTTCTGCTCCAGTAAAGGCTATAACAGCTCTACAGTCAACAGCTCTAGCCAAATGCATAAATCCACCAACTTCTCCCACAAACAAATCCGAATTATAAAGAACAGAGGCAATCTGTCTAAAAGTTAAAACTCCTCTTTTATCTAAAACTCCATCTAGTAAAATATCTTTTTTTCTGCCTATCTGAACAAAGTCATATTTATGCTTTAATTGATTTACAATATTCTGCATTTTTTTATAATCAAATATCTTATTTTTAGCAGAACCTTGACTCATAACAACTATTTGATTTTCAAAAAAACGACCATATTGTTTCTCTTCATCTTTTAAATAAACTTTAGGCTTAATATTGACATTTCCAGACAACCCTGCTTTTTCACATAACTCTGCGATTATATGTTTATCTCCATAAGCTAAATGTTTTCTGTTATTTCGTATTCTTTGAGCCCAATATTCTAAAAATATCAATTTTAAATTTTTAGATAAAAGTTCTTTATTAACTTTTAAAACTTTTTCTGGATAAAAAAATAAATTATATCCAAAATCTATAACTTCAATATTGGGATTATTTTCAAAAAGAAATTTATACTGTGTAGTAATTAATAACTTTTCTTTTTTCAAATTATAAAAATTCTCTGCAAGAGCAGAAAGCATAATAGCATCGCCAATTCCATTATAAGTAAAAAATATTTTTTTATAATTTGATTGTTTTGATGACATAAATGCCCTTTATGTGAAAATAAAAAATAAATTTATGATTTTTTATATTTATTGTTGCGAAAATTCTTTTATTTTTTCAGTGACTTCTATAGCCAATTTTAAAGCATTATAGCCATGCCTTCCATCAACTTTAGGAGTTTTTTTATCTGTTATACATTTTATAAAATCATTTAATTCTAAAAATAAAGGCTCTATTTTTTCTTTTGGTTTAAATTTTAAAATATCAATATCTAATAAAGACTTTATTTTATCAATATCATTTTTCTTTTTATAAAGTTTAAATGATTGTTCTTCATAATTTAATGAAATATAGCTTTCTGGTTGAAATAATCTTATTTTTCTCAATTTTTCAAGAGAGACTCTACTAGCTGAAATATTTGCGACACATCCATTTTTAAATTTTATTCTAACATTTGCAATATCTTCACAATCTGAAATTACTTTTGTTCCTGCAGCATCTACTTTTTCTACTTCTGAATTTGTCAAAAATAAAACCATATCTAAATCATGAACCATCAAATCTAAAACAACACTAACATTAGCAACTCTTGGACTATATGGCCCAAGTCTATTTATATCTATATATCTAGGACTTTTTATATATTTTTGTATTTCTATTATTCCAGGATTAAATCTCTCTATATGTCCAACTTGTAAAATTAGATTATTTTCTTCTGCTATCTTTATTAATTCTTCAGCTTGCTCTAATGTTGTAGTTATAGGTTTTTCAACTAAACAATGGACTTTATTCTGCAAAAAAAATTTTGCAACTTCAAAATGTAAAGGAGTAGGAACAACTATACTAACTGCATCTACTTTCCCTATTAAATCTTTGTAATCTTGAAAATATTCAGCTTTAAAAGTTTTAGAAATTTTTGATCCCTGTTCTTCATTATTATCAACAATTGCAACCAATCTCGCATTATCTATTTTATTAGAAGCATAATTTCTTGCATGATGTTGCCCCAAACTTCCAACTCCAATAACTCCTAATCTTAACATTTTACAAACCTCGCTACAGTTTCTACTATTATGTCTAAATCTTTTTCAGTTAAATTTGTATGTACAGGCAAAGAAACAACTTGATTAGCAATTTTTTCTGCAATTGGCAAAGAATATTCTTTTATTGCTCTATAAAAAGGCTGTTTATGCACTGGGATTGGATATATTGGAACAGCATTTACACCATTTATATTTAAAAAATCAACAAAATCATTTCTATATTTTTCTTCTACTTTTACTGTAAACTGATGAAAAACATGCTCTTTATTTACTTCGTCTAAATAAGGAAGAGTTAAAAAGTCTAAATTTTTCAATTTTAATTTTTCAATCAAATATTTAGAGTTTTTACTTCTTTTTGCACTAAATTCATTTACTCTTTCTAATTGAACTATTCCTAAAGCAGCTTGAATATCAGTCATTCTAAAATTATAACCTAAAGATGTGTGAGAAAATCTATCGCTTCTTCCATGATTAATAAAACTTCTAACTTTTCTATCAATATTTTCATCATCAGTTATAATCATTCCGCCTTCACCTGTCATCATATTTTTTGTTGCATAAAAACTAAAAGTTCCAAAGTCTCCAAATGTTCCAGTCAATTTATTCTTAAATTTTGCACCTATTGATTGTGCACAATCCTCAAAAATTTTCACATTATACTTTTGACTCAAAAAAATAAAATCATCCATTTCACAAGAATTTCCATATAAATGAACAAGCATAATAGCTTTAATATTTTTTTCTTTTTTTAGAATATCTTCTACTTTATTAGGATCTAAATTAAAACTCTTTTCATCTATATCTGAAAATATTACCTCTCCTTCACAAAACAATATGGAATTAGAAGTTGCAATAAAAGTAAAAGGAGTAGTTATAATTTTATCGCCTTTTGAAATGCCTGAACCAATCAACCCAGCTTGTAAAGCAACTGTTCCATTTGAAACACATATAGCATATTTTTTAGAATGAAATTCTGCAAATTTTTTTTCAAAATCTTTTACTTTTGGACCACTAGCTAAAATCCCACTATCTAAGACTTCTAAAACTGCTTTTTTTTCTTTATCAGTAATATCTGGCTTTGAAAGATATATCATTTTTTCCTCTATTTTTGTTTATATTTTTATATTCTTATTTTTTCTTTACAGATTTTTTATTAGCAGTAGGCTTTATTTCTTCTTTTATAAATTCTTTTTTTATTTCTTCTATTTTTGAATTAATATAATCATTATTTCCTGTTATTTTATTTAAAGTTGCTACTTCTTGTATTCTTTGAATATTAATTTTTTCTATATTTTTATCAATAGCATCTTTAACTAATGAATTAAATAATATAATCTTTTTTGCAGAATTCTTAAAATTTTGAACTTCATTTAAAAGAATATCTATAGTTATAACTTTATTTTTCAATATATCTTCACATTTAACAATAACTTCTTCATATTTTTCTTGATTAAAAAGTTTTTCTATATCATTCAAAAATTCTTTTTCTTTTATTTCTTTTTCAAAACTGTCAAGTTCTAACAAAAAATCATTTAATTTTTTATCCAAAGAAATGCTTTCTCCTGATTGCAAGGCAAAATTACAAATATTTCTAATAACATTTATATCTCCTTGAATATTTACCAATTCTATGACTTTATTAATTGATATCTTCTTTGTATTTTCTACTAAATTTATTTTTATTTTATCATTATCTGAATCATTTAAAAAATTTAAATATTCATTAAATTTTATTTTAGCATTATCTAAATCTAGTGTATTTATGGATTCAAATAATGATTTTGTAAATACTTGAACTGCATTTGAATATAATAATTTGTTTTCTTTTTTAGTTTTTTTAGAATCAATAATAAGTTGTGAGGCAAAATCTATATTACCTTTAGCCATTTCTTTTAAAGCAAATTTCATTAGATATATTCCTAAATTATCTCTTAAAACTTTTGATTTAGGATTAAAATACATTGCTTTTATATATTTATTTAAAATATCTTTTGTATACAAATTTTCTTCTTTTATATTAGATATATAATTTGTATATAATAAACTTATTAATTCAATAGGTTCCACGACTTCTCTTTCAATATAATAAGAGTTTACAGCATTTCTAGATATTATTTTACCATCTTGTTCTGCTATAGATTTTTCTTCAGGATCAAATCCATTTTTTATTGTAGTTTCTATATCTTTATTACCATCTTTATTATATAAAATACAAAAAGTATGTTCAGGAATAATAACTCCTTTTACATTTAAGCCTAAATCTTTAGCTATTAAACAATAAACAATGCTTGACGATAAACAATTATATTTTCCATCTGTTAATAAATCTAATATAGATGAATTTTCAGCCCCATAAATTCTAAAATAATTCTCATGCAAAAATTTTAATAATTTATCAGCTTTTTCATACTCTTCATTTTTTGAACTATCTTTTGATAATTCCAAAAGATAATTCAAATTGTTATCTTTTTTAACTTTTTCTTTTTGTGATTTTTTATAATATTTCAAAAAATCTTTCTTTATTGTTTTAAATTTTTTTTCAAATTCTTTAAAATCTTTATTATTACTTTCTAATCCGCTCATTATTAAAGCAACATCATATAAAGAAAAATTATCTAGATTGCCGTCTTTTAAATCTGTTAATAAATTAACATCATCTTTAGACATATCTTTGGGTGACAGCTTTAAAACACTAGAAAATAAATTTGTAAACATAAAAAAAGTTAAAAAACAAATACTTATTGATTTATTATTCAACATATAAAACTCCTTTTATTTTAAATTAATTTTAAAATAGCTTTTAATTCTTTTCTTATTTCCATAAAATCTCTTTTTATTTCATTAATTAGAGTATTTTTATCAGTATATGTATCTTTTTTTAAATATAATTTGGTTGCTTTAATACCTAATTTTTTTTCAAAAATTAAATTTTTAAGTTTTAATATTAAATTTATATGCTCCAAAGTATATCTTCTCTGTCCATTATGAATTTTTATAGGGGTTATAAGTCCATTTTTTTCCCAATACCTTAAAGTGTAAGTATTTACTTTCGTTTTTTCAGATATTTCAGAAATACCATAAAATTTTTTTTCAATATTAATTTCGTTAAAATCTAAATTCATTTACTTTTGACTTTAATTTTGCCTTTCAAATCTACATTATTTGAAATATTTACATTACTTTTATTTTCCTTATTTTTCCCTATTCCTTTAAAATCAATAACGATTGGAATGGCGATAAATACTGTTGAATATACACCCGATATCATTCCTACAAATAAAGCTAATGAAAAATATTTTAAAGATCCACCAGCAAACACAAGTAAACATATAACAGTTAGTATTGTTACTCCACTAGTAATAATAGTTCTAGATAAAGTTTCATTTATACTATCATTTATAACTTTCCACCAACCATCTTTATATCTGACTCTCATATTTTCTCTAATTCTATCATAAATAACTATAGTATCATTTATAGAATAACCAACGATTGTCATTAATGCCGCAACAATAGTTAAATCTATCTCCAAGTTAAAAATTGAAAAATAAGCAATAACTACAAAAACATCATGTAATAAGGCTATTACACCAGCCACACCCCAAAAACCTGCACTAAATCTAAAGCCTACATAAATAATTATGCCAATAAAAGCTAAAATAAAAGCTAAAAAAGCTCTTTTAATTAACCAAGTTCCAACAGCAGGTCCAACTATTTCAATTTTTTCTACTATAAAATCTTTTTTAAGAATTTCTTTTATTTCATTCAATTTTTTCTCTGAAATTTGATTACTTTCTTTAAATTTAAAAGATATTGTGTTTGTATTTACAAAATTTTGTATTTCAGAAACATTTATTCCTGCCTTACTTAAACCTTCTTCTAACTCTTGATTTGTAACTTTATCTTTAAAATTTAACTGAACTAAGGTTCCACCAGTAAAATCTATTCCTAATTTAGGCCCTCCTTTCAAAACTAAAGAAACAATCCCTGCTAAAATAATTAAAGAACTCAAAATATAAGCATATTTTCTTTTTGTCAAAAAATCTATATTAAAATTATTAAACATTTTTTATTTTCCCCTTTTAAATTTTATATAGAAATCGTTTTTATATCATTATTTTTTAATATTAATTCATAAATAACCTTTGTTACAAGTATAGCTGTAAACATACTACTAACGATTCCTATTGTTAAAGTCACTGCAAACCCCCTAACAGGACCTACACCAAACTGAAATAGAAAAGCTGAAGCAATTACAGTAGTTATATTTGAATCCAAAATTGCACTATAAGCTTTATCATAACCTGCATCTATAGCTAATCTCATCGTTTTACCTAATTTTAATTCTTCTTTTATTCTTTCACAAATCAAAACATTAGCATCTACTGCCATACCCAAACTCAATATAATACCTGCTATACCAGGAAGAGTTAATGTAGAATGAAAATATGCCATAATTCCTAAAGTAATTATACCATTAAATAATAAAGCAACATCTGTAATTAATCCAGATATTTTATAATAAAACAACATAAATATTAAAACCAATAAAAACCCTGCAATAGCAGCATAACTAGCTTTCTTTATAGAATCTGCACCAAGAGTTGGACCTATAACTCTATTTTCTATAATTTTTACAGGAACTGGAAGAGCACCTGCTTTTAAAACTATAGCTAAATTTTTTGCTTCTTCAGGAGAAAAATTTCCTTCTATTATTGCATTTCCATCAGGGATTCTAGATCTTATAACTGGAGCCGATTGAACAACTCCATCCAATACTATAGCTAACTGTTTATTAATATTATTTCCTGTTATATCAGAAAATCTAACTGCACCTTCTCTATTAAAATTTAAAGCAACATATGGAGCTCCATAATCTCCTCCAACTTTTACCTCTGCATTAGATAACATTGCTCCTGTTAATTGAGAGTTCTTTTTTAAAGCATAATATCCATAATCTTTTCCTTTAATAATCTCTATATCTTCAGGAACTTTTGTAATGTCTATTTCGCCCTTATCGTCCATATAATCACTAACAACAATTTTATCATCTACCAATTTAAATTCTAAAAGAGCTGTTTTCCCAATTAAATCTATAGCTCTATCTGGATCTTTAATACCAGGTATTTGAACTGTAATCCATTTATCCCCTTGTCTAGTTATAAGTGGTTCCGCTACTCCAAATTGATCTATTCTATTTCTAATAATCTCTATAGATTGTTGTTGTGCATCATATAAAGATAACTTATT
This sequence comes from uncultured Elusimicrobiaceae bacterium, assembly GCA_964421155.1. Lineage (GTDB taxonomy): Bacteria > RUG730 > RUG730 > RUG730 > RUG730 > CAYQVV01. Next base: position 7,203 of record CAYQVV010000020.1, on the reverse strand, counting down.
TGGCAATTTATCTGTTTCTAACTCTAAAATCAAATTCATTCCACCTCTAATATCTAAACCTAAATTTAAAGATTTTGATACTAAAGGATCTTTTAATCTTTCTCTAGTTTCTTGTTCTTGTTGTGACATTGTAAACCATTTATAAGAAGGATATAAATTCCAAAGAACAAAAATTAAAACGATTGCTATAAATATAAACTTAACAGTTTGTTTATTCATATATAAAAAATCTCCTTAATTTAGTTTGATTTTATAATTTTTATTATAGAGTCTTTTAAAACTAAAATTTTTGTTTCATCTGATACATAGATGTATACTGCATTTTGATCATCTGTCCTAAAAGAATCTACTGTTCCATAAATTCCTCCAGATGTTATTACTCTATCTCCTTTTTTTAAATCCGATAGCATATTTTGATGTTCTTTAGCTTTTTTAGATTGAGGTCTTATAAGAAAAAAATAAAAAACAATAATTATTAAAATCATTGGTAAAAAACTAAGAAGAGATCCTCCTTGAGACGAATTAGCAACTGTGTCTGCATATAATGAATCAAACATTGAACTTCTCCTTTATTTATATGAATATTTTTTTATAAAATTTTTTTTTGCTTCTAAAAAGTTATCAAAAGAAATAGATTCTCGAATTAATTTTGTCAATTTTAACATAAAATTTATATTATGTAAAGTGTTTAATCTAAGAGCTAGAATTTCTCCAGATCTAAATAAATGATGTAAATATGCTCTACTATAATTTTTACAAGTATAGCAATCACAAGTTTCATCTATTGGATTAAAATCTTGCTTGTATTGAGCATTCTTTATATTTATTTTACCATTAAATGTAAACAATGTTCCATTTCTAGCATTTCTTGTCGGCATTACACAATCAAACATATCAATTCCATTTTCCACAGCATGCCAAATATCCAATGGAGAACCCAAGCCCATAAAATATCTAGGCTTATCTTCAGGCATATATTTTGTAATAAATTCTACTATTTCATGCATTAAATCCAAAGGCTCCCCAACACTTAATCCCCCCAATGCATAACCAGCAAAATTTAATTTAGTTATTGCCTCTAAACTTTTAAGTCTCAAGTCTTTATACATACCACCTTGTATTATCCCATATAAAAATTGTGTTTTATTATCAAATTTATCAAACTCAAACTTACACTTTTCAGCCCATTTTGTAGTTAAATTAACTGATTTTTCCACATATTTATATTCTGCTGGATATGCTACACATTCATCAAAACACATCATTATGTCTATACCAAGATTTCTTTGTATTTCTATAACTTTTTCTGGAGTAAAATAATGCTTTGAACCATCTATATGAGAAGAAAATTTAACACCATTTTCGTCTATTTTTCTAAGATCACCTAAACTAAAAACTTGAAATCCACCACTATCCGTTAATATAGGTCTATCAAAATTTATAAATTTATGTAACCCTCCAGCACTTTTTATAACATCCAACCCAGGTCTTAAATACAAATGATATGTATTTCCTAAAATAATTTCTGCGTTTAAATCATATAAATCATGAGAAGACAAAGACTTAACACTTCCTTGAGTTCCAACAGGCATAAATATTGGGGTATTTATACTTCCATGAATTGTATTTATTTTTCCAAGCCTTGCACTACATTCAGAAGATTTTTTTAAAACTTTAAAATGCTCCATAATTTTTCCTGTTTTTTTTATATTTAAGAAATCAATATTTTTTTATTTATAGCTTTTTTAAATATAAAAAAAGGAAGTAAGTCTTAATTATCAATTAAAAACTTTACTTCCTTTATATAAAAAATTTATTTAATTAAGCTTTTCCATTACATCCTAAAACATTTACCAGCTTATCTTTTACAAGTTCTTTTATTGCAGCTCTTGCTGGACTCAAATATTGTCTTGGATCAAAATGATCTGGATGCTCTGCAAAATATTTTCTTATAGAGCCTGTCATTGCTAATCTTAAATCTGAATCAATGTTAATTTTACAAACAGCTTTTTTTGCAGCTTCTCTCAACATATCTTCTGGAATACCAATAGCATCTGGCATTTTTCCACCATTAGAATTTATCATTTCTACATATTTTTGAATAACAGATGAAGCTCCATGAAGAACTATAGGAAATCCAGGGATTCTTCTTTCTATTTCATCTAAAATATCCATTCTTAATTGAGGTGTTTGCCCAGGTTTAAATTTATATGCACCATGACTAGTTCCAATAGCAATTGCTAAAGAATCTACTCCTGTTTTTGCAACAAATTCTTCAACCTCTGCAGGGTTTGTATAAGAAGCATCTTCTGCTGAAACATTAACAGCATCTTCTATACCTGCCAATCTTCCTAATTCTGCTTCAACAACAACGCCTCTTTCATGAGCATAATCTACAACTTTTTTTGTAAGTTCTATATTTTCTTTAAAACTGTGATGAGAACCATCTATCATTACTGATGTAAATCCTCCATCAATACATGATTTACAAAGTTCGAAGCTATCTCCATGATCTAAATGTAAACATATTGGAAGCCCTGTTTCTATAATTGCTGCTTCTACTAATTTTACCAAATAAGTATGGTTCGCATATTTTCTTGCACCAGCTGAAACTTGAAGAATTAAAGGAGCATTTACTTCTTTAGCTGCTTCTGTAATACCTTGAATAATTTCCATATTATTCACATTAAAAGCACCTATTGCATAGCCTCCTTCGTATGCTTTTTTAAACATTTCTTTACTTGAAACTAAAGCCATTTTTTCCCCCTAATAAATTAAATCTAAATTTTTTTATAAACTAAAAATTATATTTTAATGAAACTCTATGTGTATTTCCTAAATCACCAAAAGGAACAAACGCATAATCTAAAAACCATTTATATTTAAAGTTTAAACCAAAACCCAAAGTAAGACCATTTGCTGCATAGTCTTCTTTAGTATAAAAATATCCTGCTCTAAGATCTAGCATTTTCATAGCAAAATATTCTATTCCACCTCTTAAAATAGGATCACAATTTATTTCTTTTTCTGCATCCAATTCTAATATATATCTACCTTGTCTATAATATGAAATTCCCATTGTATAAGTTAAAGGCAATGGAAATTCTTCCTCATATATAGCCAATCCACTTCCTATGTTTCTAACACCTCCTGCAAAAGTAAAAAATTTAGTAGTATTGTATAAAAAACCAATATCTCCTGCAAAAGCAGACCCTGATTCTGTATCTATTTTTTGTTGAATAGTTTTTAAGTTTGTTCCTATAGAAAATCTATTAGAAAATCTTTTTGCAATAGATAAAGTATAAACACTATCTATTGCACCAAAAACACCTTTATAGACACCAGAAGAATCTCTTTTAACAATATCATCAATACTTAAAACCTTTCCTGATACAGCCATTATAATAGAATTTTTAACAGGGAAAGCGTAGGCTAAATATTCACTTCTTATATCTTCAAACCATTCATTATGAGAAAAAACTATTTGTTTATTTGTAATCCAATGCATATTTGCTGGGTTTATTTCCGTATTACTAACATCTCCAAAAATTGCATTTCCAACGCCTCCCATAGCAGAAATCCTTGCAGAAGAAGTTATTCTTAAAAAAACAGCACTATTTGTCTTTTTTTCGGCAAAAAGATAAGTATTAAATAAAAAAACAAATATTAAAATCATTATTATTTTAAATTTCATTAAAAAATCCTTTTCTTTAAAATTTCTTTTGCTATATTTATATCTTTTTCAACCTGACTAAACAAGTCTGATAATGAATTAAATTTTTTTTGATCTCTTATTTTTTCTAAAAAATAAACCTTTAAATTTTCACCATAAATATCTGAAGAAAAATCAAAAATATGGACCTCTAAAGAAAGCATTAAATTTTTATCTAAAGTTTCTCTTTTCCCTACACTTATTATTCCATAATAAAATAAATTTTTATATTCTATTTTACCTAAAAAAACACCTTCTGGAATAATTTTATTTTTTTTTGTCCAAACATTAGCTGTAGGATACCCATATTTTCTAGCTATCTGAAATCCTTTTACTACTTTTCCCATTACAAAAAAATCATGTCCTAAAAATTCTTTAACTTGTTTTAAATTTCCATCTAACAAATTTTTTTTTATAATAGTAGATGATATTTTTTCTCCATTTTTACACAAAATATCTACAACTTTAAAACTTATATTTTTATTATTTTCTTTCAAAAAAGATTTTATAAATTCTGTATTTCCCTCTCTTCCTGATCCAAAACAAAAATCTTGTCCAACAACTATGCCTTTTAAGTCAAAAAATTGAAATAACATATTCATAAAAACTTTAGGATTTATTTTTGAAAACCTTTCATTAAAAGGTAAAAACACAATATTGTCTATATTGAATTCAAAATTTTTTAAAATTTCTATTTTTTCTTTATTTGTAAGAATTAATTTAATTTTATCATTATTAAAAATTTGTTTTGGATGATTAAAAAAAGTAAGAATTGCCATTTTAGAGTTTAGTTTATCAGCTAAACATCTAGCTTCTTTAATAATTTTTTTGTGTCCTAAATGAACACCATCAAACATACCAATTGCAAGAACAAGATTATGTTTTTCTAAATTTAAATCAGTGTATTCTAAAAAATTATTTTTAACTAAACAGCTTTTCATTTCAAATTAATTATTACTATAAATTGTATAATCTATATATGGAAAAATATTATCTTTTAGTTCAAAATCTTTTAATATGTATTCATCAAAATTATCTGTTTCTATAAATTCAGCTAATTTAAAAAATCTATTTATATGAGCTTTTGTTCTTTTTTCTGCATATTCTGTCATAGTTCCATTAGTAATAATAAATGCCCAGTCACTTGATTGTGCTAATAAAAGTTCTCTAGCAAGCTGATTTAATGCTCTTTTTTTTAAATCTGAAATTTCTTTATTTTTATATTTTGTTGCTAAATCTGTCATTATATCTGTAATTTTGTGAAGATGTTGATAAATCCAATCATTGCTTCCATTAAGCCAAACTTCATAATATCCTTTATCTCCCCAAGAAGAATCTGCTGGTTTAACAGTTTGAATTTCTTTTTCTATAGATAAATACTCAGATGGCGTTATTGTCGTATATATATTTTGATCATAATAAATTGTTCTAAATAAATTTTCAATAAAATCCGGACCTTCAAACCACCAATGACCAAAAAGTTCTGCATCATATGTTGCGACAATAATAGGTTTTCTATCTAGAACTCCATATAAATGTTCTATTTGCTTTTCTCTATTAAAAGAAAAATTTTTTGAATGTTCATAAGAAGCACTTTTTGCATCTGGAGGATAATATTCTTGTTTATATTGCAAATCGCAATCTTTTCCTGTAATTTTAGAATATTTTAATCCAACATTTCTTCTAACACCATCACTATGTAAATATGGCTTTATATAATCATAGTCTGCATCATATCCAAGATCTCTATAAAATTCTCTATATCTAAAATCCCCTGGATATCCAACATCTTTACTCCAAACCTGTTTTGATGTTTCCATATCTCTAGCAAATGCAGAAACCCCTGTATTTGGACATTTTATTGGAGAGTAAACATCAAACTCTGGAGCAGGATTCCCTAAAAGTAAACCATGTGTATCAACAAAAAAATATTTTATTCCATTATCTGACAATATTTTATCTACACTACTTTTATATGCACATTCAGGAAGCCAAATACCTCTAGGATCTCTCCCAAAAAACCTTTTATATTCAGAACATGCAACTTTAACTTGAGCCTCTATACTTTTTTCATTTATCATAAGAGGAAAAAAACCATGTGTTGCTCCGCAAGTTATTATTTCTAATTTCCCAAGATCTTGAAATTTTTTAAATGCATTCAATATAAAAGAATCATATTTTTCCTCAAAAATATATTTATATCTTATGTATTTTTCATTATACATTTTTGCAGTTAAATTCTGAGCTTCATTATACTTAGTTCTAATAATTTCTTTTTCTGACAAATCTAATAATTTGTTTAAATGATTTTTATATCTAGTAATCAACAAATCATCCGCAAGCATTGCACACAGTGTTGGAGTTAAAGACATAGTTATTCTAAAATCTATGTTTTCTTCATAAAGTCTTTCAAACATATCTACTAAAGGCAAATAAGTTTCTGTTAGAGCTTCATAAAACCAATCTTCTTCTAAAAAATCTGGATATTCTGGATGTCTAACAAAAGGCAAATGAGCATGTAAAACCAAAGATAAATAGCCTTTTACATCTTTTTTATTATTTAACATTATTTATTTCCTTTTTTTGTAAAATTCATTGGAATTATAATGATAAAACTCTCCAGAATTCATACTTAATGAAAATTTATATTCTGAATTTTCTAAAAATTGATTATTTTCATTATTATTTATTAATAAATTTTTAGAATTATTATAATCTTCCCAATAACTATAATTCTTATTTTTATAAAATTTATTCGGTAAATTTATAATATTAGAAGTAGACAACACAATAAACTGTCCATTATTATCATATACACCCAAATCAACTAATAATTCTTCATTATTCAATTCTGTATACTTTATATCAAAGTACCAATTTTTACTATATTGAGTTGGATTTATATAATAATAATTACTATTTGAATTATTATTTTTTATTCTTATTGAAAAATTTAATTTAATATTCCTAATTAATAAATCTTTAATGGAAGATTCTGAAATATCCCAATATATAAAAAAAACATCTGGATCTCTAGGAATTATAACAATTTTAGTTTCATTATATGTATAAGGCAAATCTAATCTTTCATTAATTATAAAATTAAAATTATTCGTCACCTATAACTACCTCTTTGATTTTTTATTTTTTATATGGCAGGCCTGGAGGGACTCGAACCCCCAACCAATGGTTTTGGAGACCACTACTCTACCAGTTGAGCTACAGACCTACTTTATATAAAAATTTTGAAATAAAATTTATTTTATTTCTTTATGATTAGTTTGCTTTCTACAAAATTTACAAAATTTTTTTAATTCTAATTTTTCAGTATGCTTTTTTTTATTTTTATCATAGTTATAATTTCTTTGTTTGCATACTTCACAAGCTAAAGTTATTAATTCTCTCATTTTTTAAATCTCCGTTTAAATTCTTTTTCTTAAGCTAAAATTTCGCTTATTACTCCTGCTCCTACTGTTTTTCCACCTTCTCTA
>CAYQVV010000019.1:9157-17157 GCA_964421155.1 uncultured Elusimicrobiaceae bacterium | reverse complement strand
TTCATTACTTATACTTTTTCCCAAATCAATTACATTATAACTATAATTTTTTAAAACAGAAATAACTATATTTTTCCCAATATCATGTAAATCGCCTTTAACTGTAGCAAAAACAATTGTTTTGTCCAAGTTATCTATTTTTGATTTACCTTCTTTTTCCATTTTATCTTGAATAGTTTTAGAAACTGCTTGAGCTGTTTCTGCAGACATAAGAAGCTGAGGTAAAAAATATTCGCCTTTTTCATATTTTGCACCAACAACATCTAATGCAGGAATTATTATTTTATTTATTATTTCTAATTCAGGTTTTTCTTCTAATTCTTTAATAACCAATTCTATAGCTTTATCCTTTAATCCTTCTATAATAGAATCTTTTAAATCAACAACTTTTTCTATTTTTAAAACTTGATCCTTTAAATCATTTTGATAAAAAGAATTTATATATCTTTCTGCTCCTATATCATATCCACATAATAATGAAGAAGAATAAAAACTATTTCTCAATAATTCATTATTTGGATTTGTAATAGCGATATCAAGTCCTGCTTCTATTGCCATTGCTAAAAAATTTGAATTTATAACTTCTCTACCAGGCAAACCAAAAGATATATTACTTAATCCTAAAATAGTTCTAACTCCAAATTCTTTTTTAACTTGTCTTATAGTCTCAAGTGTTGTCTTTGCACCTTTTGGATTTGTTGAAATTGTCAAAACTAAAGCATCAACAAATATATCATTTACTCCAATATTTATTTTCGCACATTCTTTAATAATTTTTTCAGCAATTTTTAATCTGCCATCTACTGTATCTGGAATTCCATTTTCATCAATCGTTAAAGCTATAACACTAGCTCCATATTTTTTCACTATAGGCAAAATTTTTTCAATTCTTTCTTTTTCCCCATTAACAGAATTTACCAGAGCTTTCCCACAAAAATATTTAAGACCGCTTTCTAAAGCTCTATAATCTGGCGAATCTATACAAAAAGGAACATTAACTACTTTAGAAACAGCAGAAACAACATCTTTCATCATTTTTGGTTCATCAATATTTGGCACAGAAATGTTTATATCAAGCATATCTGCACCATTTTCTATCTGAAGTCTTGCTTCATCTACAATCGCTGAAAAAGTATTATTTTTAATAGCTTCTCTTATTTTTTTTAAAGCATTAGGATTTATTCTTTCTCCTAGCATCAAAGGATAATCTTTTAAATTTACAAGTTTAGTTCTACTGGCAAAATAAGATTTATTTTGATTTTTATATCCTTCATTTTTTTTCAAAAATCTTTCAAAAACTTTATCTATTTCAATAAAATTGTGTTTTAATTCAAAAATTTTATTTATATGTTCTGGTGTGGTTCCGCAACATCCACCAATTATGTTAGCCCCTTCTAACAAAATATTTTTCATAGAACTTGCAAAATCATTTGCATTCAAAGGAAAAATTGTCTTTCCATTTTCAAACATAGGATTACCTGCATTCGCTTGAATCATAATTGGAATATTTTTTTCTTCTTTTAAAACAGATTTTATTTTTGAAACTACATTTTTCATTTCATTTGGTCCAGTACTACAATTCGCACCTATCACATCGACTCCTAAATCTTGCAAAATTACTGTAGCAACATCTACAGGAGTGCCAGTAGTCATCCTTTCTCCATTTTCAAATGTAGGACTAGCAATGATTGGAATATCAATAATTTCTCTCGCAACAGTTATTGCAATTCTCATCTCTTGAATATCTAACATAGTTTCTAATATAACAGCATCTGGCTTTGCTTCTTTTATAATTTCAAAAATTTCTTTATAAATTGAAACCACTTCTTCTAGTTTCATATCTCCTAGAGGCTCTAATAATTTTCCTATAGGTCCAATGCTCGCAACTACAAATAAATCATTTCTATCTTCAAACTCTTTTACAACATTTTTTGCAATGTCAATTCCACTTTTCAAAAAACTATTCAATTCATTTTCCATTCCATATTCAGCTAATTTATAACGATTAGCTCCAAAAGTATTTGTTGTAATAAAATTCGCTCCGGATTTTATATATTCTCTATGTATTTCTGCAACTAATTTTTGATTTTTTATATTTAAAACTTCTGGAGGAATATTAGAAATATCTATTCCTCTTTTTAAAATTTCTGTCCCAAATCCACCGTCGCTTATTATTACATTATTATCTAATATTGATTTTTTTAAGAAAGCTCTAAAATTATTGCTCATTATTTTTAAATCCCATTAATATATCTAATTTTATTTTGAATTAGCTACAAATTTAACTATTTTTTCTATCACTTTTTCGTTTTCTAAAAACAATAGATCATTTACTTTTTTCAATTCTTCTTTTTTTTCTTCTAAAAAATTTTCTTTTTTTATCCAAATTTTCATTTCATTTGCTATTGACCCAAAATTAAAATTTTGTATATATTCTGGCATTATAGATTTATTTGCTAAAATATTTGGAAGACCAATAAACTTTACTTTAATAATCAATTTTGCAATGTTATAAGACAAGGTATCTAATTTATAAAAAATCATCATAGGAGTTTCTAAAATACAATTTTCTAAAGAACTTGTTCCAGAAGAAGTTAAAATAAAACTCATTTTTTTTCTCAAATTATAAGCAGGACCTTTTATAATTCTTAACCTTATTAAATCTTTAAAATTTGCAATTTCATTAATTAAATCATTATAAGTATTTTCAAAATTATCACTTTTGCTATAAATTTTATCATAAATATTCTCTGATAATATCAAAACAAACTCATAATTTTTTAAAATATTTTTTAAATCTAAATCTATATTGGATAAATTTTTTAAACATTTTATTGATTCTAAAAAAAGTGGTAATATTTTTTTTACTTCATTAAGTCTACTTCCAGGCATTAACCCTATAAGTTTTTTATTTTCATTAAAATCAAAAGTATTTTCTAAATCATCAAATTTCTTTTCTTTTTGAATTGATTCATTAATTATATCTATAAGAGGATTTCCAAAGTAATGAACTTCTATTTTTTCTAAATCATAAATATTTTTTTCAAAAGGCAAAATTGGAATAACAACATCAACAAACTTTTTAATTTTTTTTATTCTATTCTTTCTAGATGCCCAAATCTGAGGACAAATATAATAAACAACTTTGATTCCTAATTTTTTTGCGACTTCTGCTAAATAAATATTAAATCCATAAAAATCAACTAAAATTACCATTTTTATATTTTCAATATTTTTTTTAAGATAAGGTTCTATTAAATTAAATAAAATATTTTTAAAATAAAAATATTTTTTTATAATTCCAAAACCAAAACCAAAACCTTGTTGATTAACAATATTTGATAAAAAATTTATTTTTTCATTTTCTAAAAAAGTTCCTCCTATGCCAGAAAAAACAACAGAATCATCACAGTATTTTCTAAAATTTTTAACTAAAAAAGCTGCATGCATATCTCCTGAAAAATCACCTGCACTTATAAAAATTTCATTTTTTTTATACATAAATTAAAGTATTCCCTGTATTATATTTCTAGTATCTCTAGCAATAACTAATTCTTCATCCGTTGTAAGAACTAAAATTTTAACCTTAGAATCAGTATTATTTATAAAACCTTCTTTTCCTAAAATTGTATCTTTGTTTTTCTCATTATCTAAAGAAATTCCAATATTATCTAAATCTTTACAAATCAATTCTCTAGAATAAGAATTATTTTCTCCTATTCCTCCAGTAAAAACGATACAATCACAACCATTTAATGCTGCAATATAACTTCCTATATATTTTTTTACACTATAAGCAAAAACTTCAATAGCAAGCTTAGCCCTAGAATTATTTTCAGCAATTGCATTCATAAGCTCTCTCATATCATTGCTAACTCCAGAAATCCCTAATATTCCACTATATTTATTTAACATTTCGTCTATTTGACAATTGCTCATTTCCATTTTATTTGACAAATAAAAAATAATGGCAGGATCTATATCTCCAGATCTTGTTCCCATTACAATCCCTTCTAAAGGAGTAAATCCCATAGATGTATCTAAAGATTTCCCATTTTTGACAGCAGAAATACTTCCTCCATTGCCTAAATGACAAGTTATTATTTTTGTTTTATCTTTAGACAATATTGCATTTGCTTTTTCTGAAACATATCTATGGGAAGAACCATGAAATCCATATCTTCTAATCCCTTCTTCTTGATAATATTTATAAGGCAATGCATAAGTATAAGCATAATCAGGTAAAGACTGATGAAAAGCAGTATCAAAACTAGCTACTTGTTTTACATTCGGTAATATTTTAGTCATTGCTTCTATGCCTTTCAAATTATTTATATTATGCAATGGTGCTAAATCTATACAATCTTTTATTTTAGATTTTACTTCATCTGTAATTAATACTGAACTAGAAAATTTATCTCCTCCATGAACTACTCTATGTCCAATTCCTTGAATCTCATTAATATCTTTTATAACTCCATAATTTTTATTTACAAGACTGTCTATTAGTATAGAAATTCCTTTTTCATGATTCAAAATTTCCATAACATCTTTATGTTCTTTATTATCAAAAGTTATTTGTTTTACCAATGCGCTTTTTGTCCCAATTCTTTCAATTTGCCCTTTTGCCAAAACTTTCTCATTTTGCATAGAAATTAATTTATATTTTATAGAAGAACTCCCACAATTTATAACCAAAATTTTCATTTTAGAAAACTCCTTTTATATGTGATATTTTTTATCTAAATTTTTCTTATCATCATCGGTTACATATTTTATCTTCACATTTTTTCTAATATTTATTTCTGTAAAATCAGATTTTGCGTCAAAACCTATACCTTCTGTTAAATTTTCGCCTTGTATAATAGAAACAAATTTATCAGAAAAAAATATTTCTTTTTTCTTATCATAAAATACTTCCTCTGTAAAAAGTTTTATATTTTCTTTTTCAGAAGAAATAACTACATTACCAAAAGCCTTCATATTTTTATTTTTTGTATTAACTATGGCATTTTTTGCACTCATCCAAGAAGATATTTTATTTTTTTCAAGTTTATCATAAAAATAAATTTTAGGAGAAAATATTTTTAATTTATCTTTATTTTTTTCAAAATTCAAAATAACAGAATCTCCTTTTAACTCCCAAATCAATTTTTGTTTTTCTATTCCTTTTAATTTAAAAATATCAATTTTAGGTTTTTTATCTTCTTTTTTTACTAATTCTTGATTGGTTTTATAAGTTTTTATGCTTGTAATTTCTTTATTTTCTAATTTTTGTGTAGATTTTTTGTAGATAAAAAATAAAAATACTACTATAAAAATAGCCAAAACAACAAAAAATGTCATTATATTTTTTTTAATATGTTTTATTATTTCAGTTATTTTCATTCTTATCCCCTATAAAAAAAAATGATTAATCCTAAAAAAATGCATAATATAGCAAATATTCTTAGTAAAAAATTTTTTTTATATTTAAAATTTGACAAAAATAATCTATTTGATTTCTTTAAATAATATTTTGAAATGTTATTTCTATTCCAAAACCTAGGACAAAAAGAAAAATCTTTTATTTCATCTATTAAAAATTTATTTATATTGTTCAATTTTTTCATTCAAATTCTCATATTTATATTTATTATCTATAGGAACAAAAGTCATTATATTCTCTAGAATAATATCTATTATAAAATAATTTGTATATTCTATATCTTTAGAATCCATATATAAATCATTTCCAGATTTAGAGTTCAACATTCTTTCCAACATAGATATCTCATAATATTCGTCTAAATTAAATTTTCTTTTAGAATCATAAAAAACAACTTTTTTAATATTTTTATTATTATCAAAAAAATAAAAAACACCTGAAGTATTTATATAATTTTCAACATCTTTTTTTAAATTTTTTTCTAATAATTTTATTAAATCTTTCCCTTTTAATTTTAATTTTACTATTTGATAGTTATTAGAAAAAAGATTAAAAATATCTTCATAAACTATTTTTTCTTTTTCTCCTAAATTTTCTGAAATATCTATATTTTCCAAAATTGCTATATCAGAATTAGTTTTATTTTTTATAATATCTGCTATAAAAAAAGATAGATTTGACAATTCTCTCTCATTTTTTTTAAATAAAGGAAATTTTGTCTTTCCAAGAGTTTTATCTTCTAAAACATCTTTTTTATAAAATATATATTTTATTTTTTCTTTTAAATTTTTATTTTTAAAAAAATCTATTAAAACATTCAAATCAACTTTAGTACTAATTATTTCATTATTAAAATTTACAATATTCCTACTTTTCTTTTTTACAACAAGTTTTAGTTTTCCTATGTGCTCCAAATTTTCTGATGTATTGCATATTATAGTTTTTTTATTACTATTTTTATTAATATAAATTTTTGTATTACATAGTTTTTCATTACTTTTTGCTTTTGAAATAATTACATCTATTCCTTCTACTTCTTCTGCTATATTTATATTATCTGATTTATAAAAATAATCTCCATTTCTTTCATCTTTTATATCAAGCCTAGACAATAAAATTATTATATCTACTTTTTCTTCAACTCTTAAAATATTAACATATTTTTTTAAAGTTTGAAATGTAGGAGCCAAATCATAATTTTTAACATTTTTTTCCATATTCATTGCTAAAACATCTTGATCGCTAAGCCCTAAAACTCCAATTCTTATCCCATCAATTTGCTTTATTGTATAAGGCAAAAAATTCTGTATCCTACGCTGAGTTTTAGAAACTAAATTTGATGATATAAATGGAAAAGTTACCTGTTCTGATAAAACAGAAAGACTGTTATTTCCAAAAGAAAGTTCTGATGCCCCTATATTTAAAGCATCATAATTCAAATAAGACATTAACTCTAAAAATTTATTCGCATTATCTTTTCTAGATGAATATGTTTTATAAACACTATTTCCAATATCTACTAACAAACTTTTACTTCTATCGTATCCCTGCAAAATATAAGGAAGTGTAATCAATCCAAAAACTTTTCCATCTGTAGTTTTTTTACAAATATTTCCTTTAATATCTGAAGTATAAAAAACATAAATTTCTTCTGTTTTAAAGCCAAAATATAAAAATATAGTTAAAAATATAATTAGAATAACAAATATTGGATAAAATTTTTTTCTAATATTTTTTATATGATTATTTATATATCTTTTCATATTTTTTCTTTTTTATTAGGAATATATTCTAATTCTACATTCCCATTAAAATTCAGTATTTTTTTGTCAATAGAAAAACTTATCTCTGATGAATTATAAACTCCTTTTCCTTCTGTATCTTTTTGATATAGTATTGGCTTTTTTGAAAAAACAACTAAATTTTCTTTTTTATAAAAAACTGCTTTTTTTGACTTAACAATATAAGATTCATCTATTTTTTTATATATTATAGGTTTACCAAAAAATTCTACAATATCTTTTTCCATATCCCAAATCATATTATCACAATATATAATATAATTATCTTTATTTTTATCTTTATATTCTATTTTTTTTATATTATTTATTTTAGAAATTTTATTTTCTGGATCGTATATTAACATATCTGCAAAAACTTTTATATTTTCATTATTATCTTTTTGTCTCTCTAAATATACATTTTTTTCTAACTTTGCAAAATCAATAGATTCTTTTTGCAAATCATAAATCGCAAAAACTTTATTTGCCCTAAGAATATCTATCCCATTAATTATTTTCCCTTTCTGTTCTTCTGAAAAAATCATTTTTGCTTCTTTTAAATTTTCAAATATCAAGATTCTTTTTTCATTTTTCTCTTCTGATATTTTTATTAAATCTGATTTTATTAAATTTTTTAAATCATCTTCTATTTTAGCATTACCAGTTAATGTTAAATCTTTACCTTTATTACGAAAAGATATTGAGTCCCCTTCAGCGTTTATAACTCTTTTTGAATCTCCAAATAATCTTATTTCTTGAGAATAAATAGAATTAAATAAAAAAAGAAAAAA
>CAYQVV010000019.1:0-9057 GCA_964421155.1 uncultured Elusimicrobiaceae bacterium | reverse complement strand
AAAAAAGAAAATAAATTTTTTTTAATAAAAACCATATATAAACCTTTATATAGTAAAAAGACACTCCAATAATCATAAATTAAAGGAGTGTCTTTTATATCTAAAAAATTTGAAAAATTTTTATTTTTTACCCATACCTATTTTTTGAGACTTTTGCAAAAGTTTTCCTTCAGACTTTATTGAAGGAGCTATAACCATCTCAACCATTTGCATTTCTTTTATATTTCTAGCACCTAAACTTCCCATACTAGTTTTTAATGCACCTATTAAGTTTTGAGAACCATCATCTAAATTTGAAGGCCCTACTAAAATTTGTTCTAAAGTAGCATTTACTCCAACTTTAACTCTTGTTCCTCTTGGCAAATTTTTATCTGGAGTCGCCATTCCCCAATGATATCCTCTTCCAGGAGCTTCTTCTGCTCTTGCAAATAAAGAACCAACCATAACAGCATCAGCACCACTAGCAAAAGCTTTACAAATATCTCCACCACTATCCATTCCACCATCTGTTATAATAGATACATATTTTCCAGTTTTTTTATAAAAATACTCTCTTGCAGCAGCACAATCTATTGTAGCTGTAACTTGTGGAACTCCTATCCCCAAAACTCCTCTAGATGTACATGCAGCACCAGGACCTACCCCAACTAAAATTCCATCTACTCCAACTTCCATTAAATCTAAAGCTGCTTGATAATTAATACAATTTCCTACTATAATAGGCATATCCAAAACTTTAACTATTTTTTTAAAATCTATAGGTTCATATTGAGTTGAATAATGTTTAACAGAAGTAACTGTAGATTGAATAACTAATATATCTGCACCTGCATCTTTTGCTATTTGTCCATATTCTAAAGCCTTTCTAGGAACAACAGAAACAACTGCAATAACATTTTCAGATTTTATTTGTCTAATTCTTTTTGCAATTAGTTCTGGCTTAACAGGTTCTTTATATAAATTTTGTATCAGTTTAGTAGCTTCTTCTATCGGAGCATTAGCAACTTCTTCTAAAATTTTTTCAGGATCTTCGTATCTTGTTTGAACTCCATCTAAATTTAAAACTGCCATTCCTCCAAGTTTTCCCATTGCTTTAGCAAATTTAACATCAACAACACCATCCATTGCTGCTGCTATTATAGGATATTTTATATTCAATCCTGCAATTTTCCAAGAAGTATCTACTTCATCTGGATTAACAGTAAAATCTCCTGGAGCTAGTGCAATTTCATCAAAACCATAGGCTCTTCTTACTTCTTTATTTATACCAATAAAAACACCCATTTAAAAAAATCCTCCTATAATAAAATACAATATTTAATGTGTTCCTGTACTACCAAAACCACCTTCATTTCTAGTAGTTTCGTCTAAATCTTTTGTTTCTTCCCAATCAATTATTTCAAACTTAGAAAGAACTGCTTGAGCGATTCTTTCTCCTTTGGAAATATTAACAGCATTATTATTAGAATTAAATAATATTACTCCTATTTCTCCTCTATATCCAGCATCTATAGTTCCTGGAGTATTCAACAAAGTAATTCCTTTATTTAAAGCCATTCCACTTCTAGGTCTTATTTGAAGTTCAAATCCTTCTGGAATAGCAACTTTTATTCCTGTTGGAATTAAAACTCTACCAAAAGCAGGAATAATAGTATCCTCTCCAGCATTTATTAAGTCTAATCCTGCATCTCCTATATGTTTATAAGTTGGAACTGAAACACCTTCTCTACAGATGCTTATTTTTACTTTCATAATTATACCTTTAAATTTTTTGATTTTTTACAAATGAATAGAATAAAAATTATATAATTTTTTAATAAATTTCTCAAGATATTTATTTATCTAAAATAAAAATTGTTTTATTAACTAATAAATTATTATCCTTTATGAAAATCATAGTTATAAAAAATTTTTCAGAATTTATACAAAAATCTTTTTTATAAATATTTTCTTTATTGCTATACGACTCTGTTAAAAAACTAATTAAATCAGAATCATTTAAAGCATCTAGAAAATGTATTCCTTTACACCCAGATTTAAACAAATCTTTGTATAATATCTGTTCAAAAATAATTTTATTATTAGAATCTGAAATCAAAACATTAGACTCTTTAAATAAATTTTTTACTAATTCTTCAAATCTTTTTTCTTCATTATCTATTAATAAATTTTTATTTAAATCTTTTTCATTTAATATATTTAAAAATTTTTCTATTAAATTGTTTATGTTATCGTAAACTCCTCCTATTTCATCTTTAGATTTAATATTAAATTTAAATCTGTCTATTTTGTCTAACATTAATTTTAAACCATCTTTCATTAAAGAAATTGGATGTGAAATAAAGTTATAAAAAAATATATAAAATAAAATTATAAAAATAGAAATAAAAATAAATGTTATCATAAAAAAGTATTTATATTCTTTTTTTAAATTAGAAAAATAAATATCTTTAGAAATTGAAAACTTTATAAAAGCAACTATTCCCAATTCCTTATCTATCAATGGAGATGCAAAAACTATAACATTTTTTCCATTTTCTATTGAATCCATAAAAGAAAATCTTTTTAAATTAATAACCCAGTTTGTTATTTTATCTGTATACTGCAAGCCCATTTCATAAACATCTGTATTTGCCAATACTGTTCCATTATTTGAAAGAATTACAACATCTAAAATATTTTCCAAAGACTCTAATTTTTCTAAATGAGACAAAAGTGCAATATCATTATATTTATTTAAATCATTTACTATATTTAAATCTGAAATTTTAACAATCAAATTAGCTTGATCTTTTAAATTATCAATCAATCTTTTTTTGTATTGGGCAAAATATAAAAACCCTGTTATAAAAAATAAAAATAATAATAACAAAATTACATATAATAAAATTTTTATATTTATACTTATTTTCATAATTATTCCTTACTTTTATCTGTTTTTTTATTTAAAAGAACTTTTGCTTTCTGTAAACTTGTATAAACCCTTTCATTTTCAGGATCCAAACTAAGAGCTATTTCCCACTCAGTTATAGCTTTATTTGTATATCCATTTCTATAATAATATAAACCTTGAGTATAATGTTTTCTTACAGCTTCAGTGTCCACTACTCTATCTATTTTAACCTCTTCTGGAATTTTTTCAACAACTGGTTCTTCTTTTTCAACAACAACTGGTTCTTCTTTCTTCTCTTTTTTAGGAACTTTTCTCATTTCTCTATTAGCAGATATAATATAATTGTTACATTGTGATTTATCTTTATTATTTAAAGCAAATTGTAATGCTATATTAAAATAATTTATTGCATTTTTATAATTTTTATCATTATAATTTTTTAAGGCTATATTAAAATTAGTTCTGAAATTTTTATTCATTATGCCTATAATTTTATTATTTAAATTTACAACATTATCATTATTTGGAGCTATGATTAATGCTTTATCTATTAAAATTTTAGCATTTAAAACATCATTAGAATTTAAAAACTCTTCTATTTTTAATATTAAATCATTTATTTTTTTACTTATGCCTATTTTTTTAGTTTTATCTATTAAATCCTCTATCCCAGCATATTTAGGAACTAATGCTATAACATTTTCCCATTCTTCAATTGCTCTGTCATATTCTTCCTTGTTATAAAAATCCCACCCTCTTTCATAATAAGGATCAGCTAAAAATTTTCTAGTGTCATTTATGTTATTTTTTATAGATTTCATTTTTTTCGGCTTTAAGATTAAAATTTTTTCCCAAATATTCAATGCAGCTAAATAATGTTGATTTTCATAATGCTCTTTTGCTTTTTCCAAATATTCAGAAATAACAACACCTTTTGCTTCATAAACAGGATAATTAGTCATTTTTTCCATAATCTCTAACAAAAATTTAGAATCTTTAAAATTATCATCTATATCTAAAATTTTTTTATAATAAAAAATCGCTGTCTCAAAATCATTTTTAAAATAAGAAATTAAGGCTTGGTTATACATTCCATTAATAATTGGAACTAAAGTATTTTCTTCTTTATAATTCACTTTAGATAACAATTCATTTTTATCATCTTCTAAAGACGAATATAAAAATATTGTATTAAAACTAAAAATAAATAAAAACAATATAAACATTTTTTTTAATATCATAATTATATCATCTCCATTAATTGTATAGCAATTGGTCCGAAAATTAAAATAAATACTCCTGGAAAAATAAAAATCATCATTGGGATTAGCATCTTTACTGGTGCTTCCATAGCTTGTTTTTCTGCTGATTGAAATCTTTTTATTTTCATTTCTGCTGAATAATCCTTTAAAACAGAAGATAAACTAGTCCCTAATTCTTCTGCTTGAACAACAACAGAAACAAAAGATCCTACAATTTCTAAGTCGCATCTATCTGAAAAATTTTTCATAGCTTGTTTTCTATCCGATCCTAATTGCATTTCTCTGATTATTTCTTGAAATTCATCCATAAGAGGATTTTGTTCTGTATTTTCTATAATTTTAGAAAGTGCTGACATAAAATCTATTCCTGCATCAACGCACAAAGTTAACAAATCTAAAGCAGAAGGAAAACTTCTTTCTATTTCCCTCAAACGCAAAAAAGCTTTATGGGAAAAATAAAAATCTGGAATAAAAAAAGCAACCATTCCAAACATAATAGATGCAAGTTTCATATTAAAAAACCACAATAAAATAAAAACAAAAGCAAAACAAATCAATTTAAAAACAACGATATCTTCAGGTAAAACATTGTTTGGCTTCCCTAATTCTATCCAAAGAGTTGAAACTCTTTTATTGATAAATTTTATTTTCATAACTTGTTTATGGACAGCTATAATTTCTTTAAATCTTTCTAAAAAAGTCAATTTATGTCCATAATCAGCAGATGGAGGATTCATTGAAATCAAAGAATAAACCAATATTGTGATAGATGAAAAAATTAAAATTAAAAATAAAAACAAAATTATCATAAAAAAACTCCTAGATTATACATCTATAGTTGTAATTTTCTTTATAACTAACATTCCTATTACTTGCCAAAAAACAAGAACTCCTAATAAAGTTGCACCTAATGTTGTTTTAAACATTGGAAGCATAAAATCTGGCTGAATAGCTAACAAAATTCCACCTAGTCCCCATGGAAGCATTATAACAATAATAGCTTGAATTCTTCCCTGAGAAGTCAATGTCTTTACCTTGTTCTCTAATTTATAAGTTTCTCTAACAGAACTAACTATTTGTTCTATTATTTTTGTTACATCTCCTCCAGTTTCTCTTTGTATTATAATGGATGTAACAAAAGTATCAATAGCATTAGAATTAATTCTTTCTCTCATATTTATTAAAGAATCTTCTAAGCTTAATCCTAAATGATATTCTTTTAAAACATCTTCAAACTCTTCTTTAATTGGAGCATCCAAACTTTTTATAGCTAATTCTAATCCTTGAACTATATCAAGACCCGCTTTCATAGCATTACCTATAAATATCAATGCCGATATTAGTTGTTTTTCTATTTTAGCCCTTCTATTTCTTTTCATAGAGTTTAAAATAAACCCTGGCAAATAATATAAAAACCCATATACAAATAAAAAAAACAAAAAAGTTTTTGTAATAAAAAATAAAATTAATCCAATAATAGTCGTAAACAAAAAATAAAATAAAGGAATAAATTTTTCTTTTATTTTTAATTTAAAAACTTTTGTATTGAACTCTATAATAATGATTTTATAATTATTCCAAATTTTATTAAAAAAAGAAATATCTCCCATTTCTTTTTTTATATTTAAACATAAAAAAAGAAAGTAAGAAATAGAAACAAAAAATAAAAAAATTAAAATTAAAATTAAAATTTTATAAATAATCATAAAAAGTCCTAATAATTTTTAAATATCAATAATTCTATATATAACATAAAAAAAACATTTTTCAATAATTAAAAAATAATTTTTCTAAAACAAACTTATTTACATTAAAATTTTCGGTTTTCCAAGAGTTTATTATTTCATTTTTATACTTATTCCAATGTTTGTAATAAGTTTCTACTCCGTAAATATTGCCTTCTCTGCATATCCAAACAGGATTTTGATTATATTGCATTATACCGTCTGGAAAAGTTCCATTACTAACAGCTTTATATGTCCAATATGTCCAATCAAAACCATAATCTTCATAAACCTTTAATAAGTCTCGCAAAAAATCAATTTCACCAAATGCATTATTTCTAGGATTAATCCCAAATTCTCCCACTAATAAATCTATTTTATTTCTATCTTTAAAATCTTTATATGGTCTTAAATATTCATAAATTTTATCTATATTCCAATTTTCTCCATCTATTATTCCCGGATAATAATAATTTCTTACAAAATTATATGTAAAATTTATGGGAGCATAATTATGAATACTAACATGTACATTTTTGTCGTAATTTTTTTTGAAAAAATTATCTAAAAATTCTATCCTTTGACTCCAACAACTTCCTTCAAAAAAAATTTTATGATCTATATCTATTTTAGAAATCCTATTTATTATATTTTCATAAAAATCCAATAATATATCATCTGTATCTGTAACAGGTTCATTTAAAATGTCATATCCATACAAAGATTCTTCTGTTTTAAATGTATCTACCAAAAATTCCCATAATTTATAGGTTCTTTCTTTATTACTATCAAATTTCCATAAATTTGCAACACCTGTACTATCTGAATGCCAATCCCCACTTTGAGCCCCACAAGTAGCATGTAAATCTAAAATAATTTTTAAACCATTACTTTTTGCCCAAGTAAAAATTTTTTTTAAAAAATCAACATTTTTTGTATTATAATTATAAGGAGTTTCTTCTATAAAATTAAAATGAATAGGAAGCCTAATTATTTTTGCTCCCCAACTAGAAATTATTTTAAAATCTTCTTCTGTTATATAAGTTTCTATAAAAGTTTTTTTAAAAAAATTTAATTCTTCTTGTCCATAAATTTTTTTGAATTCATTATAAAATTGATAAAAAGGAATATTTCGTCCTCCTAAAATATAACCTTCAGGATTCAACCATGACCCTAAATTTACACCTTTTTTAATCATTTTATCCTCTTACTTTTTAATAGATGCTTTTACAAAACTTTCAAAAAGTGGGTTAGGATTAATAAATTGTGAAGTATATTCTGGATGAAATTGAACGCCAACAAACCAAGGATGCATTTCTTTTTTCAATTCTATTATTTCTACTAATTCTAAATTATTTTCTAAAAAAACTCCCGATATTACCAACCCTTTTTCTTCTAATATTTTTCTATAAGCATTATTAAATTCATATCTATGTCTATGTCTTTCAAATATTTCATTTTTATTATATGCTTCTTTTGCAAAACCTTCTACAATAAGATTACACTTATAATTTCCTAATCTCATTGTGCCACCTTTTTTATCTAAATATTTTTGCCCTGGCATAAAATGTATAACTAAATCTTTATTATCTATAGAATCAACAAATTCTTCACTATTTGCATTTTTGATACTTGCTACATTTCTAGCGAATTCTATAACAGCACATTGCATTCCAAGACAAATTCCAAAAAATGGAATTTTTTTCTCTCTTGCAAAAGTTATAGTTTTTATTTTTTCCTCAACTCCTCTACTTCCAAAACCTCCTGGAACTAAAATTCCATCTGCAGTTTCTAAAACATCATAAAGATTTTCACTTTCAACATCTACAAATTCTATTTCTATAAATATTTTATTTGAAATCCCAGCATGTGTCAAAGACTCTATTATACTTTTATATGCATCCTCTAATTCTACATATTTTCCAGCTATAACTATTTTAACTTTTCTTTCTTCTTTATTTAACTTTGCTGTATCATAATCTTTTATCTTTTTCTCCCACAATTCTAAATCTTTATTATTTTCAAAATTTTTTGAAATGGTTAATCCAAATTTAGTTAAAATAAGTTCATCTAATTTTTCTTTTTTTAAATCTATAGGAACTTGATATATACATGATTTAACATTTTTTTCAACAATAACAGAATCTTCATTTACATTACAAAATAAGGCTAACTTTTCTTTTATAGAATCTGAAATATCATCTTCTGTCCTACACACTAAAATATCCGCCTCTATTCCTATTTCTCTCAATTTTCCAACACTATGTTGAGTAGGTTTAGTTTTTACTTCTCCTGCCGTTTTTATAAAAGGCACTAAAGTTAAATGTATATAAAGAACATTATTTCGTCCGACATCTCTTTTAAATTGCCTAATTGCCTCTAAAAAAGGCAAACTTTCTATATCTCCGACTGTACCTCCAATTTCTACTATAACAAAATCATTTCTATGAGCAACATTTAATATTGTATTTTTTATCTCATCAGTAATATGAGGAATAACTTGAACTGTTTTCCCAAGATATTCTCCTTTTCTTTCTTTAGAAATCACTCTTTCATATATTTTTCCAGTAGTAGCATTGTTTTTCTGAGTCAAATTTATTCCTATAAATCTTTCATAATGACCTAAATCTAAATCTGTCTCTGCACCGTCTTGTGTAACAAAAACTTCTCCATGTTGATAAGGATTCATAGTCCCAGGATCAACATTAATATAAGGATCCAACTTTAAAACAGAAACTTTATATCCATAACTTTTAAGAAGCATACCTATAGATGCTGTGGTAATACCTTTCCCTAAAGAAGACACTACTCCACCTGTAATAAAAATATATTTTGTATTTTGATTTTCCATAGTCTTGCCTTTAAATTTTTAGATTTTAATTTTGATTATAAATAAAAAAAAGGCATGGAGCGGATTCGAACCGCTGAATAAAGGTTTTGCAGACCTCTCCCTTACCACTTGGGTACCATGCCAAAATTTATTTTTTATGTTTAAAAAAATGCCCGGGGTGAGATTCGAACCCACAAGGGCTTGCGCCCAACGGTTTTTGAGACCGTCGTGTATACCATTCCACCACCCGGGCTTAATAAATAATATTTTTTTATTATAATATAGAGCTAATTATAAGTCAATCTAAATTTTTGTAAAATTTTTTAATAGTTTTTCTGTTCTTTTAGC
>CAYQVV010000018.1:0-17873 GCA_964421155.1 uncultured Elusimicrobiaceae bacterium | reverse complement strand
AAATTTTTTATCTAAATGCCTCTAAAGGCGGACAAAAAAGAACTCCCTCTAGCTCCCTCTTTGGAAAAGAGGGAGAATTACAAAGACATAAAAATTTAACGGAGCTCACACATTTAGCCGACAGATAAGGAAATAACAATAAAACACCCCTTGTCGCAATTTTTATCAAAATTGCAGACTTCCCCTCTAAAAGAGTGGAATTTAAATAAAATTTATTGTTTGATTAAACTAGAAAATTAGACTAGAAATTTTTTTAATAAATTTTTCAGCTAAATGCATTTTTTTTATTCATTAATATCTGTGAAATTAATAAAAAATGTATAGATTATGATAATTTTTAGTTTATTATAATTTTAGAAGAAAAGATTAATAGATAATCGTGAATTTATATGATATTTTTTTAGAATAGAAATATATAAATTTTATTATTAGAGGTGTGATTTTTAAGCACACCTCTAAATATATTTTAAGAGTTATTAAATTTATTATGACTTTATATTTTTTTAAGTTTCTAATAAACAAATATTGTGACTTTGTTATCTATTATTTCCATAAATCCATTTGATGAAATTAATAGATTTGTTTCAGCATCAGTTTTATCTTTTATTAAAATATTTCCTGCTAAAATATTAGAAACTAAAGGTGCATGATGAGCTAGAATTCCAATATATCCTTCATCAGATAAAATATTTATATATGATGCTTCTCCAGAGAAAAATATTTTTTCAGTATTAAATATTTTTAAATTAAATGTATCCATATTATTGTTTATTCCTAATTGCTTCTTCTATTGATCCAATCATATAAAAGGCTTGTTCTGGAATGTCATCAACTTCTCCATTTATAATCATATTAAAACCTTTTATAGTATCTTCTTTAGTGACATATTTTCCTTTTATTCCTGTAAATACTTCTCCTACAAACAAAGGTTGAGATAAAAATTTTTGTATTTTCCTTGCTCTAGCAACAATTAATTTATCTTCGTCAGAAAGTTCATCTACTCCTAATATAGAAATAATATCTTTTAGTTCTTTGTATTTTTGTAAAACTTTTTGAACTCCAATTGCTACATTATAATGTTCATCTCCCAGAACTTGTGGATCCAAAATCCTTGAACTAGATTCAAGAGGATCAACAGCAGGATAAATTCCTAATGATGCTATTTGTCTTGATAAAACTGTTTTTGCATCAAGGTGAGTAAATGTTGCAACAGGAGCAGGATCTGTTATATCATCAGCAGGAATATAAACTGCTTGTATAGAAGTAATAGATCCATTTCTAGTTGAAGTAATTCTTTCTTCTAACTGAGCTATTTCTGTAGCCAAATTTGGCTGATATCCGACTGCTGAAGGCATTCTCCCTAATAAAGTAGAAACTTCTGCTCCAGCTTGAATATAACGGAAAATATTGTCTATAAATAATAACACATCTTTTTTTTCTTCATCTCTAAAATATTCAGCCATTGTCATTGCAGAAAAACCTATTCTAAATCTTGCTCCGGGAGGTTCATTCATTTGTCCAAAGACCATTGCTGTTTTATCTATAACACCGGCTTCTTTTAGATCTAGCCAAAGCTCGTTTCCTTCTCTAGTTCTTTCTCCAATTCCACCAAAAACAGAAAATCCGCCATGTTCATGTGCGATATTTCTCATTAATTCCATTATTAGGACAGTTTTTCCTACACCTGCTCCTCCAAAAAGTCCTATTTTCCCGCCTTTTGGATAGGGAGCTAAAAGATCTATCACTTTAAGTCCAGTTTCAAATATTTCGTTAGTTGGCACTTGTTCTTCAAAATTTGGGGAAAGTCTATGTATAGGATTTTTTTGTTCTGGGTTTGAAATAGGTGCTAGACCATCTATAGGCTCTCCTAATAGATTAAATAATCTTCCTAAAGTTTGTCTTCCTACAGGGATTTTTATAGGTTCGCCAGTGTCTTCTGCTGACATTCCTCTAACTAACCCATCAGTATTTGCTAAAGAAATACATCTAACAGTATTATCTCCTATAATTTGAGCAACTTCTAAAATTATATTTATATTTTCATTTTTTATTTTTATAGCATTTAATAGTTTAGGTACTTCATTTTCAGGAAATTTTATATCAACTGTAGAGCCTATTACTTGTATTATTTTCCCAATTGCCATGGAATTTTCCTCCTTTTTAGTAAAGACAAAAATTATTTAAATTTTCCGTTTCGTTTAAAAAATTATTTTATTATTTCATTGCTTCAGAAGAAGATATTATTTCTATCAGTTCTCTAGTAATAAGTGCTTGTCTAGTTTTATTTAAAGTCAAAACTAAACTTTCAAGAATATTTTTTGCATTATCATTAGCTATTTTCATAGACATCATTCTACTAGAATGTTCAGAAATTATAGATTCTAAAAAAATATTTTTCATTTTTGCAAAAATATAGTTTTGTAAAAATGTTTCTAATATATTTTCTATTTTAGTTTCTTCTATGTATGAATTTGTAGTAATTTCTTTTTCTAGAGGTAATATTTTTTCACAAATTGGTTCAGATTTTACACTTGAACAAAACTTAGTATAAATTGAATAAATTTCATCAAATTCATTATTTAAAAAATTTTCAGTAATATCATTGATAATGTTATTTAGAATTTCTATTGAAAATTTACCTTGAAATCCAGTATAAGATTTTTTTATATTAAAATGTTTTTCTTTAAAATAGTTGAAACTTTTTTTCCCTATTAAAAATAAAGTACAATTTTTATTATCATTGTCTTTTAAAAAAATATTTGCAAACCTTATAATTTCATTATTGTAGTTAGCACAAAATCCATTATCAGAGCTAAATATAAATACTGCAATATTTTTGACTGACTTTTTTTTCTGTAAAAAAGTATTCTCATTATTGTTTACTAATCTATTTAAAACTTCATCAGCTTCTTTTAAATAAAATCTAGAAAAATTTAATACATTAATCGTATTTTGATATTTTGTTCTAGATATTAATTCCATAGCTTTTGTTATTTTTTTTGTACTATTTATGCTATTTATTCTGGCTTTTATTTGTTTTACTGTTTGTGTTGCCATATTTTTTTAGAAATCCTTCTTTAAATATTTTTAAAGCTTCAGACATTTTTGTTTTTAATTCATCAGAAATTTCTTTTTTTTCATTAATTTCTGTTTCTATTTCAGTTAAATTTCTATCTGAATATATAAATAATTCTTTTTCAAAAGTTTTTATTAGCTGTTTTTGTATATCGTCTAGTATTCCAGTTATTCCAGCATAAATTATTAAGATTTGTTTAGATAATGGTAAAGGTTCGTATTGTTTTTGCTTTAAAATTTCTACCATTATTTCTCCTCTAAGTATTTGTTCTTTTGAAAGTTTGTCTAAATCTGCTCCAAATTGAACAAATGATTCAAGTTCTCTATATTGTGCAATATCTAATCTAAGTTTTGCAGCTACTTGTCTCATTGCTTTTGTTTGAGCTTTTCCTCCAACTCTTGATACTGATAGTCCAACATTTATAGCAGGTCTTATTCCTGAATAAAAAAGATCTGATTCTAAATAAACTTGCCCATCTGTTATAGATATAACATTTGTTGGAATATATGAAGTAATATCTCCAGCTTGAGTTTCAATTATAGGAAGAATAGTAATAGATCCACTTCCCAATTCTTTGTTTAATTTTGCACCTCTTTCCAAAAGTCTTGAGTGCAAGTAAAAAACATCTCCAGGATATGCTTCTCTACCAGGAGATCTTCTCATTAATAAAGATAATTGCCTGTAAGCTTGTGCATGTTTTGTAAGGTCGTCAAATATTAAAAGTACTTTTTTTCCTTGATACATTAATTCTTCTGCTATGCAACATCCAGCAAAAGGTGCTATATATTGCAAAGATGCAGTTGTTCTAGATGATGCTGAAATTATTGTTGTATAATCCATAGCTCCATATTTTTTTAATGTTTCATTGACATTTACAATGCTCAAAAGTTTTTGTCCAATTGCAACATATATACAATAAACATCTTTACCTTTTTGGTTTAAAATTATATCTATTGCTATTGAAGTTTTTCCAGTTTGTCTATCTCCTATTATTAATTCTCTTTGTCCTAAACCTATTGGAACTACTGCATCAATAGCTTTTATTCCAGTTTCTAATGATTCAGATACAGGTTGTCTTTCTACAATAGAAGGACTATTTTCTTCAAGTTTTCTAAATTTTTCAGTAATAATAGGACCTTTTCCATCAATAGGATTTCCCATAGCCCCAACAACTCTTCCTATTAAAGCTTCTCCTACAGGAATTTCTAAAACTTTTCCTGTTCTTTTAACAGTATCGCCTTCTTTTATATCGTGATCAGGATTTTCTATCCCAAATATTATTACCCCAACAGAATCTTCTTCCAGATTAAAAACCATTCCAAAAATATCATTTGAGAATTCTACTACTTCTCCCATCATTGCATCATCTAATCCATAAACTTTTGCAATGGCATCTCCGACTTGTAAAACAGTTCCAACAGAATCCATATTAAGTTTTGTTTTGTATTTTTCCAGTTCTTTTTTTATGACAGATGATATTTCTTCAGGCTTTAACATCATAATATTACCCCTACTAACTAAAATTGAGTTGTTTTATTTTTTTTCTAACTTTATTCAAATTTCCTAAAATAGAGCCATCATATACGATATGTCCGATTTGAATTTTTATACCGCCTATTAAATTTATGTCAAAATCTAAACATAGATTTATTTTTTTCTTAGTTATTTTTTCCATTTTATTTTTGATTTTTTGTATTAAATCTAAATCAAGAGGATATGTGCTTGTGATTACTGCATTGATGGATGAATTATTTGAATAAGTTATTCTGATATATTCCAATATTAACAATATATTTTTTACTTCATTTCTAGCTATTAAAAATTTTATAAAAATTATTAATTCATTTGAAAAAAACTCTGAAAAAGTTCTATTTATAAGATTTATTTTTTCTTTTTCAGATATAGAACTATTTTGTAATAATTCTAAAAATTTGAAATTTTGTTTAAGTAAGTTTTTTAAAGTTGTAACTTCTTCCAAAGCTGAACTAATATCTAAATAATTTTTTGCGAAAAGAATATATCCTTCACCATATCTTTTTGCTAATATTTGTTCATTCATTTTCTTTTATCTCTTCTAGAAATTTTTCTATTATTTTTTTGTCTTCATTTTCATCTATTTCTTTTTCTAATAATTCTTTTGTAGATAAAATTGTTAAATCTATAATTTGATTTTTTATATCTTCTTTTGCTTTTATTATTTCAAACTTTATATCTTCTTTTGCTTTATCTATTATTTTTTGAGCTTCAATGGATGCTTTATTTTTTATATCATCAGCAATTTTATTTCCTTCATTAATTCCTTCTTGTATTTTTTGAAAAGAAATTTCTTCAATATTTGAAATATTTTTTTCATAAGTTTCTTTGATAGAAGAAACTTCTTTTTTTAAATTTTCTATATTTTCAAATTCTGTTTTTATTTTTTCTTTTCTTTGTTCTAAAAAAGACATAATTTTTTTCCATACAAAAATTTTTAAAACAAAAAATAATATCAAAAATGATATTATTTGAATAAGTATTTGAGTTGGATTTATTAATTGTTCCATAAAGCTAATCCTAAGTTTTTATTTAAAGTTTAGATATTAAAGGATATGTAAGCATTATTACATATAACATAATAGTTTCTACTAATGCACACCCTAAAATCATTAAAATCAAAATTTTTCCAAACATAGCAGGTTGTCTTCCTAAAGCTTTTAATGCAGAACTTACAGCTATCCCAATTCCTAGTGCAGATCCTATTGCTGCTAGCCCTAAAGCTATTGGTAAACTTAATCCTAAAGCATTTTGTACTTGTGTTAAATCCATAAAAATCTCCTACATAATTTATTTAGTTTAGATGTTAGAACTTTTTTAGCTATGTTCTTCATCCTTCATAACCATAGAAAAATAAACTGTTGTTAATATACAAAAAACAGCAGCTTGAATGATTGTAGCCATAAAAGCCATAAAATAGTTAAATAGAAATAAAGGAATTCCTTTTATTCCAAAACTAGAAAATATAGCTAGAATTAAATCATCGCCCCAAATGTTTGATCTGAGACGAATCGCTAATGTTAAAGGTCTTATAAATTCTGTTAAAACATGAAGGCAAAATAAAAATATAGGAAAAACTAGGGAATAAGCTAATGCACCTCTAGGATTTCCAGCTAAGTGATCAGCATATCCTAAAAAGCCTAATTCTTTAAATGCTGTGTATTGGACATATACAAAGACACATATTGATAATGCTAAAGTTATTGATAGATTTGTTGTTGGAGATTTAAAAAAAGGAATTAAAGATAAAAGATTCATGACTAATATATAAAGAAAAAGAGTTCCTATAAATGGAAGAAATTTTTTCCCTTTTTTCCCTATTATCATACAAATGAAATCTTCTAGGCTTGTAACAATTGTTTCAAGAAAGTTTTGTTTAAAGGAATTTGGAATAAGAGATAAATTTCTAGATGCAATAAACATAAAAAGAAAAACTATTAAACCAGCAGATATAGAAAATATTATATCTTGCCAATTGATTAATATGTTTTTTATAAAAACATTACTACTTATTTTTGAAATAAGTTCTAAAATGTTTACAAATTCTAATTTCATGAGACCTTCTTTTTAAGAAAAACGGCAGATGCTAAAGTCTGTCTATTTCTAAAATCAAAATTAGTTAAAAATTTAAGGCATTATACTACTTTTATTTTAAAATGCAAATTGAGTATTTTGGTGTTTTTATATGTTTTTTGTGAAAAAATTAATAAAAAAGTTTACATAAATAATTTAATTTTTTATTTATTTTAAAATTTATTTTTATAAAATTACATTTTTCTAATAATTTTAAAAAAAATAGAGAAAAAAATAAAAAATAAAAAAAATAAGTAAAAATATTTACTAAAAAAATAAAAAAAGTATAATAAAAAATTTATGGATTTATATTGTTATATAGGTAATTTATTATTATGTTAGAAAAGATTTTAGTTCATACTTGTTGTGCACCATGTTTAGCTTTTGTATATTCAGAATTGAAAGATAAATTTGAAATAATAGCATATTTTTATAATCCAAATATTCAGCCTTTTAAAGAATATAAAAATAGAAAAAATGCATTAATAGAATTTTGTAAAACAAATTCTATAAGTTTGATTATAAAAGATAATGATGATTATAATTTTGAAGATTGGTTTGAATATATACACTATAAACAGAATGAAGAAAAAAATGATAAAGTTTTTTGTAATATAAAGAATAATAGAAATTTTAGATGTAAAAATTGTTATGAATTTAGATTGCTGGAAACTGTAAATATGGCAAATAATTTGGGTATAAAAAATTTTACAACTACACTTTTATATAGCATTTATCAAAATCATGAATTTTTGAAAAATTATTGTTATGAATTAGCTAAAAAAAATAGCTTAGATTTTTACTATGAAGACTTTAGAAAAGGTTGGCAGAAAGGTTTTGATTTATATAAAGATACAGGGCTTTATAGACAAAATTACTGCGGTTGTGTTTTTAGTGAAAATGAAAGGTTTAATAAAAAATTTAAGGTTAAATATTAATGAAGAAGTTTTTTCTTATTATATGTTTTATTATTATGTTATTTTTATCATGTCAAAAGAAATCTGAAGATGTTTTTTTGAAATTCGAAAGACTTGGTGGAGGAGATATTTTATTTAATTGTAAGAAAATGGATAATAGTAATTATCAGATTTTAGTTATTAGATATAGCTTTAAAGAAATAGGTTTGCAATTTTTGTTAAATAAAAATGATAACTTGGAAGTTTTTAATTTAATAGATGATATTTTGAATAAAAAAATTAATATTGATGGTAACATAGAGCAAGAAAAAGGTTTGACAGGGACTTGGGTTCATATTTTTGTTGTTAAGGACAATAAAGAAATAGAAATAAAAAACAAACAATTAATTGAAAAATTTAGAATAGTAGAAGATTTTGTAAGAAATACTGTTGAGAAAGAATTTAAATAAACTAAATAATTTTAATAGGAGAAAAAAATGAAAGTGAATTATGCGGATACAATAAAAAAATTACCGCCTTATATTTTTGCAGAAATTGATAGAAAGAAAAAAGAACTAATAGAAAAAGGTGTTGATATAATCAGCTTTGGAGTTGGAGATCCAGATACTCCTACTCCAGAATTTATTATTGATGCAATGAAAAAAGCTATAGACAAGCCAAAACATCATCAATATCCGTTTGGAAAAGGCATTAACGAATTTAGAGAAGAAATAGCAAAATTTTATAAAAGAAGATTTAATGTGGATTTAAATCCAGACACAGAAATTCATGCATTAATAGGATCAAAAGAAGGAATTGCACATTTTACTCTTGCATTCCTTAATGCTGGAGATATATCTTTATGTCCAGAACCTGGATATCCAGCCTATGCAAGCTCAACATTGATAAATAAAGGCGATGTTTATTATATGCCTTTAACTGAAGAAAATGGATTTTTTCCAGATTTTGAAAATATTCCAGAAGATATTTTAAGTAGAGCAAAAATTATGTTTTTAAATTCTCCAAATAATCCTACAGCAGCAGTTTATAGTAAAGCTCAATTTAAAAAAGCTATAGAGTTTGCAAAAAAGTATAATATAATTATAGCTCATGATGCAGCATATACAGAAATGTATTATGACAATAAAAAGCCTATAAGTTTTTTAGAAGTAGAAGGAGCAAAAGAAGTTGGAATAGAGTTTCATTCTCTTTCAAAAACTTATAATATGACTGGATGGAGAATAGGCTTTATTGTTGGGAATGCAGAAATAGTGAAGGGCTTAGGGCTTGTAAAAGACAATTTTGATTCAGGAGTTTTTAGTGCTATTCAAGAAACAGGTGCAGTTGCATTGAGAGATGGAGATATGGAAGCAGAAAAACTTAGGCAAATGTATCAAAAAAGAAGAGATTTTTTTATTGAAAATATGAAAAATTTAGGTTGGGAAATAAAAGCTCCTCAAGCTACATTTTATGTCTGGGCAAAAACTCCAAATAATATGGGATCAGCTGATTTTGCTAAATTAATGTTAGAAAAATGTGGTATCGTTATAACTCCTGGAAATGGTTTTGGTCCTGATGGAGAAGGGTATGTAAGATTTGCTTTGACAGTAGATGAAGAAAGGATGACGGAAGCTTTTGAAAGAATGAAAAAAATATTTAATTAATTATTGATTTTTTGTTATAAAAATATATAATAAAAAAATATATTTTTATTATTGTATCAATAAAATGTTAAAAAAAAATTATATATATTTTGTTTTTTTTTGTTTTTTTATAATATTTACATCTTTTTTATTAGCTGAAGAAGTGCCTTTAAATATAGAAGAAAAAAAAGTAGATTCTGAAATATTAAATATTACTACAACTACTGTAAATAATTATGAATTTAAAACACTTTTTAGAAAAAATTATGATGAAATAATTTCTCTTTATAAAGCAAATATGGATACTTGTAATTATTTGACTGCTATTTATTATGCAGAAATAGCCTTTGCAAAAGCTAGAAGTATTTACGATAGAATTAATGTTTTGTTTTTTTTAGCTGATGCAAATGAAAAAAACGGTAATTATAAAGAAGCAAAGTTGATATATCGGCAGATAATAACAAATTATAAAAAAGATAAAATTGCTGTTCAAAAAGCAAAAGAAAAATTATTAGCTATATAATCTTTAAAGTTTTTTTGCGAGAGTGGCGGAACTGGCAGACGCACTAGACTTAGGATCTAGCGCCTTTGGCGTGTGGGTTCAACTCCCACCTCTCGCATAATTACCTTATCTATATTAATCAAAAGAAGATTTTAAAATAAAATTAAGAGGGATATTAATGGAAGACTTGATAACAAAAATACTAGAACAAAAACAATGTGAAGTTTCTATGGAAATAGAAGTTGGAAAACAAGAGGTAGAAAAAGCAAGAGAAAAATCATTTGTATATTTGCAAGAGCATGCAGTTGTTGATGGATATAGAAAAGGTAAAGTTCCTATGGATATTATAAAATCAAAATTTATTGCTAATGCAGAACAAGAGATGATAAAAAATTTAGTTCCGAGTGTTATTTCAGAAGTTGTTGTTAAAGAAAAATTGAAACCTTTGTTTTATCCAGAAGTTACAGCTTTAGATATAAAAGAAGATGGAAAAATGGTTTTTAAAATATCTATGGAAGTAGAACCAGAATTTAAAGTTAAAGATTATAAAGGTCTTAAATTAGATAAAAAAGAAGTTAAAGTTACAGAAAAAGATGCAGATAATTATATAAATGAAATTTTAGAAAGAAGTGCAAAGTTTGAAAAAGATGATTCTGATATTGTAAAAGAAGATAGTTTTGTAATGATAGATTATATTGGAAAAAAAGATGGAATAGAATTTCAAGGTGGAAAGGAAACAGGTAGATTATTATCTATAAAAAATAGTGGTTTTATAGATGGTTTTGCTGACGGGTTGATAAATATGAAATCTGGAGAAACTAAAGATTTAAATTTGACTTTTCCAAAAGAATATCATGCTGAAGATTTAGCAGGAAAAGATGTTGTATTTACAGTTAAAGTTAATGAAGTCAAAAAGAAAGTTTTGCCAGAAGTTACAGATGAATTTGTTAAAAAATTTGGAATGGAAACAGTAGCTGAGTTTAAAGAAAAGATTATTAGCAATTTGAAAGAAGAAAAAGAAAATGAACAAAAAAGAAAAATAGAAGAAGATTTTGTTAATCAATTGATAGAAAAAAATGATATATCAGTTCCCAAAACAATGGTAAAAAATGAAGTTGAATATATGAAAAATGAAACAAAAAAATATTATGAAATGTATGGATATAAAAATTTTGATGTTTCTAAAATGGAAGATAATTTGAAAAAAGAAGCAGAAAGAAATATAAAAGCATATTATATTTTAAATGAAATTATAAAAACAGAAAAAATAGATGCAACTGAAGAAGATTTTGATAAAAAATTAGAAAAAGATGTTGAAAAAAATAAAGAAAAATTTACTGAAATAAAAAAATATTATGAAACAAATAAAAATAAAATTATGGTAAATATCAGACAAGAAAAATTGTTTGATTTCTTATTGCAAAATGCTAAATAAATGATAATTTAAAAATATGTTTTATTTTTGAAGTCGTTGTTTGTAAGCCGTTGCAATGCAACGGCTTTAATTTTTTATATAATATTAGAATCGGAGAAAAAAATGAAAAAAGATCCAGTTGGTTTTTTAAAAATAAAAAGACAATCTTCAGAGTATAGACCTGTAGAAGAAAGAAAAGTAGATCATAAAGATGTATTAGTTTTAAAAGATGAAAAATCTACAAAAGAACAAGCAAATAGATGTATGGATTGTGGAACTCCTTTTTGTCATTCTGGATGTCCTCTAGGAAATATAATCCCTGAATGGAATGAATTAGTTGCTACAGATAAGTTAGAGGATGCTTTTTTGTTACTTAATTCTACAAATGTATTGCCTGAAGTAACTGGTAGAATTTGTCCAGCATTATGCGAATATGCTTGTGTTTTGGGAATTAATGATGATCCTGTAACTATTAGAGACAATGAGTTGTTTATAATAGAAACAGCTTTTTCAAAAAATTTAATAAAAGCTAATCCTCCTTTAAAAAGGAACAATAAAAAAATTGCTGTAGTTGGTTCTGGGCCTTCTGGAATAAGTGTCGCATATTTTTTGAATCAAAAAGGATATGATGTAACTGTTTTTGAAAAAGATAATAATATAGGCGGTATTTTAAGATATGGTATTCCAGATTTTAAATTGGAGAAAAACATATTAGACAGAAGAATAAATATCTTAAAACAAGAAGGTGTCAAGTTTTTAACTGGAGTTGAAGTCGGAGTTGATTATTCAGTCGAAGATTTGAAAAAAAATTTTGATGCAGTTTGTTTAGCGATAGGATCAAGAGTTCCTAGAGATATAAAAATTAAAGGTCGAGATTTGGATGGAATTTATTTTGCTATGGATTTTCTTATAAATTCTAATAAAAATGTTTCTGGAGAAAAAAATGAGACAGAAATTACTGCTGAAGGAAAATCTGTAATTGTTATAGGTGGTGGGGATACTGGAGCTGATTGTGTAGGAGTATCGGTAAGGCAAGGAGCAAAAAGTATTGCTCAGATAGAAATAATGCCAAAGCCTCCAAAGGAAAGAACAGATTCTATGCCTTGGCCAAAATATCCAATGATTTTTAGAACATCTTCTTCTCATCAAGAAGGAGGAGAAAGAGATTGGTGTGTTTCTACAAAAGAATTTGTAGGAGAAAATGGAAAAATTAAAGCTGTTAGATGTGAAAGAGTTCAATTCGGTCCAGAAAAAGATATTAGTGGTAGACCAGTAATGACAGTTATTCCAAATAGTGAATTTGAAATTTTAGCGGATATGGTAGTTTTAGCTATGGGATTTACTAATCCTGAAAAACAACTTTTAGAAAAGCTTAATTTAGAATTAGATGCTAGAGGTAATATAAAAGCAAATGATTTAGATTATAAAACTAGTGTTGAAGGTGTTTTTTGTTGTGGAGATTCTAGAAGAGGAGCCTCATTAATAGTATGGGGGATATATGAAGGAAGAAAAGTTGCAGAAAGTATAGATAAATATTTTATAGAAAAATAATACAAAAATTTATTGATTATGAATTAGTATATTAATGAGTATTATGGAGGGATAAATATATGGTAAATAGAAAAAAAGATCTAGAAGATGCTTTGAATAGTAATGTTGAGAATATAGAATCAGAAAAAGATAAAAGCATAGATAAAAAGAAGAAAACAAGTATAAAAAAAAGTCCTTCCATAAAAAAAAGTACTCAAAAAAATACTGAAAAAACTAAAGATTTAAAAACTAATTCAGATTCTATAAAAGAAGATTTAAATAGCAAAAAGAAAACAAAATCAAATTCAAAAAAAACTGAAAAAGAGACTAAGGAAATAAAAGAAGATTCAAAAATAAAAGACCTAAAAGAGAAAACAGAAAAAGAAGATATAAAAAAAAGAGTTATTAAAAAGAAGTCAGTAGATAAAAAAATAGTTGAAGAAAAAGATGCTATTAGTAAAAATAAAAAAATAAAAGATGATGAGTCAAGTTTAACTGTTTCTAAGAAACTAGAAGTTAAAAAAGAAGATTCTTTTAAGAAATCAGTTGTAAATAAATCAGATAGTAATTTAAATAATGATATTAAAGAAAAAGAGCAAATAGATGAAAAAAGGAAAAAATTCATATATGGTTCTTTGAAAAATAGAAAAAAACATAGACTAGAAAAACGAAAAATAGCGGAAGAAAAATCCAAATTAGATGATTCTGATTCTAATCAAAATATTATAAAGATTAGTGAAGCATTGACTGTTAATTTTTTATCTGAAGAATTAAAAGTTCCGGGATCTGAGATTATAAAAAAATTAATGTCTATGGGGGTTTTGGCTACTCTAAATCAGAAACTTGATTTTGATACAGCAGTTTTAATAGCAGATGAATATGGATATGAATTAGAATTTTCAGATATGGATGAAGAGCTTGTTCAAGAAGAAGATGATATTTTAGGAGAAGAAAACTTAGAAATTAGACCTCCTGTAATTACAGTGATGGGGCATGTAGATCATGGAAAAACTTCTCTTTTGGATGCTATTCGTAAAACTAATGTAGTTAGTGGAGAAGCAGGGGGAATAACTCAACATATAGGAGCTTATCAAGTAGCGACTTCAAAAGGACTTTTAACATTTTTAGATACTCCTGGACATGCTGCTTTTACTGCTATGAGAGCTAGAGGAGTACAGGTTACAGATATTGTTATTATTGTGGTTGCAGCAAATGATAGTGTAATGCCTCAAACTATAGAAGCGATAAATCATGCTAAAGCAGCTTCAATTCCAATAATAGTCGCAATAAATAAAATAGATTTACCTGATGCTAATATTGATAGAGTGATGCAGGATCTTTCTGGACATGGGTTGCTTGCAGAAGATTGGGGTGGTGACACAATTATGGTAAAAGTTTCTGCTAGAACAAAAGAAGGATTAGAAGAGCTTTTAGAAATGTTAGCATTGCAAGCAGAAATTTTAGAAATAAAGTCTACCAAAAAAGGAAAAGCAAAAGGGACTATAGTTGAAGCTAAATTGGATAAAAAAAGAGGTCCTATAGCTACAGTTTTGGTTCAAAAGGGAACTTTAAGAAAAGGGGATGTTTTTATTTGTGGAACTGTATTTGGGAAAGTTAGAGAAGCAATAGATGATAAAGGAAGAAGACTTAAAGAGATTTTTCCATCAATGCCTGTTGAGATTTTAGGATTTAATGGAGTCCCAGAAGCAGGAGATTCTTTTATAGTTATAAATGACGAAAAAGAAGCAAGAAAGATTATTGAAAAACGAAAAGAAGTATTACGAGAAGAAAGATTATCCAGAAGAAAATTAGTAACATTGGAAGATTTGAATTCTAGAATGCAAAATGGGGAAGAAAAAGAATTAAATGTTATTATTAAAGCAGATGTTAGAGGATCTATAGAAGCATTAAAAGATTCTTTAGAAAGACTTAGCAATAAAGAAATCAAATTAAATGTTATACATACTGGAGCTGGAATTGTAAATGAATCTGATATAATGCTTGCAACAGCATCTAATGCTATAATAATTTTATTTAATTTAGAATTGCCTAATATGATACAATCTATTGCAGAAAAAGAAGGTGTTGAAATTAGAACTTATAAAATTATATATGAAGCTATAGACGAGATAAAATCTGCAATGGAAGGACTTTTAGATCCGACTATCAATAGAGAACTCGTTGGAAAAATAGAAATAAGGCAAGTTATTAATATCCCTAAAATTGGATTAATTGCGGGGAGTATGGTTATAGAGGGAGAAGTAAATAGAAATAATATAGTTAAAATAATTAGAGATAAAAAAGAAATTTTTGAAGGCAGAATAGATGCTTTGAAAAGATTTAAAGATAATGTTGAAAAGGTAGATAAAGGTTATGAATGTGGTGTTTCAGTGGTTGATTTTTCAGATTATCAAATCGGAGATATTATAGAAGCTTATATTGAAAAAAAGGTTTTAAGAAAATTATAGAATAGGAATATCAATTGCAAGTAATAAAAAAAGATATTTTGATAATAGGATCAGGAATCGCAGGGCTAGGATGTGCACTAAATTTAAGTAATAAATTTAAAATAGGTATTTTATCAAAATCTAAGTTAAATGAATCTAGTACTTATTATGCTCAAGGTGGAATTGCTGCTGTCAGCTCTATAGAAGATTCATATGAATCTCATATACAAGATACACTTATTGCAGGAGCAGGTCTTTGTAAAAAAGAAGTTGTTGAAAAGGTTGTTTCTAATGCTAGTTCCCTAATAAATGATTTAATAAAATGGGGTGTAGATTTTACAAAATTAGAAGATAACTATGATTTGACTAAAGAGGGTGGGCATACTAATAGACGAATTTTTCACAAAGAAGATCATACTGGATCTGAGATTGAAAATAAACTTTTAAAAAATATTTTGTCAAAAGAAAATATTGAAGTTTTTGAAAATCATATTGCAATAAATCTTATTACTTATAAAAATGACAAAAAAACAAGTTGTTGTGGAGTTTATGTTTTAAATAATATAAATGGAGAAATCTTGACATTTGAGGCTAGTAGTGTAATTCTTGCTACTGGTGGAGCAGGGAAAGTTTATTTATATACAAGTAATCCTGATATTTCTTCTGGAGATGGAATAGCAATGGCTTATAGAGCAGGAGCTACGATAAGCAATATGGAATTTATGCAATTTCATCCTACTTGTTTGTATCATCCAGATGCAAAATCTTTTTTAATAACAGAATCTTTAAGAGGAGAGGGAGCTAAATTAAAGTTAGAAGACGGCACTGAGTTTATGAAAAATTATCATGAATTAGCAGAACTTGCACCTAGAGATATTGTTGCTAGAGCAATAGATTTTGAAATGAAAAAAAGAGGAATTTCTAATGTTTTTTTAGATATAAGGCACAAATCTGCAGATTATCTTAAAAAAAGATTTCCGACTATTTATAAAAATTGTTTAAAATTTGGAATAGATATAACTAAAGATTTAATTCCGGTAGTTCCAGCTTCGCATTATACATGCGGAGGTGTAAAAATAGATATAAATGGGAAAACGAATATTGAAAATTTATTTGCAATTGGAGAAGTTGCTTGCACAGGATTACATGGTGCAAATAGATTAGCTAGTAATTCCCTTTTAGAAGCTATATTTTTTGCAAAACAAGTTGCAAATTTTATAAATGAAAATTTTGAATATCAGAAATTTTCGTTAATAGAGAAATGGGATTCTGGAAGAGCTGTTGATAGTAATGAAGCAATACTTATACATCAAAACTGGGAAGAAATTCGTAAGTTTATGTGGAATTATGTTGGAATTGTCAGATCAGACAAAAGACTTATGCGAGCAAAAAGAAGAATTGATATTTTGAAAAAAGAAATACAAGAATATTATTGGAATTTTAAAATTACTATGCCACTTTTAGAACTTAGAAATTTGGCTACTGTTGCAGAATTGATAATTATATCAGCCTTGAAAAGAAAAGAATCTAGAGGCTTGCATTATAATTTAGACTATCCATACAAGTTAGAAAAAGCAAAAGATACATTAATAAGAAAGAAGTAAAATCTTTTTTATAAGCAGTTTTAAACGAAAAAAATCAAATAAATATTTATAAAAAAAGAGGTTTTTATTTTATGAATAACATTATTAATTTGATAAATAGTGGCGGAATCATTTCTTATATTTTAATATTTATGTCTGTATTATCTTTATCAATTATAATAAATAGAATATTTTTTTATAAAACTATAGAAAGATTTTCAAAAGAATCCTTTTTATCAAAATTTGTATATTTTTTTGAAATAAATGATATAAATGGAGCATACACCTATGCAGAAAAGTCTACTAAAAAAAATATATTTTTTTGTTTGATA
Organism: uncultured Elusimicrobiaceae bacterium; assembly: GCA_964421155.1. Taxonomy (GTDB): domain Bacteria; phylum RUG730; class RUG730; order RUG730; family RUG730; genus CAYQVV01. Next base: position 844 of record CAYQVV010000018.1, on the reverse strand, counting down.
AAAGTAGTTTTGGATTTAAAAGAAGAGAAAAAAGAAAAAATAGAAAGAGTTTTGAATAGAGAAATAGATAATAATATTAAAAAATTAGAAAAATATTTGATTATTATAGGAACGATTGCAAATATTTCAGTTTATTTTGGTTTACTTGGAACAATTATTGGAATAATAGAAGCATTTAGTAATATTTCTTCTCAAGGATTGGGAGGGATTAATGTAGTAATAGGCGGAGTTTCTAAGGCTTTAATAACAACAGCTTTTGGACTAGTAGTTGCTATTCCTGCAGTAACAGCATATAATTATTTTTTAGATAAAGTAGAAAATTTTACGAAAGATATGGAATCTTTTTCAGAGGAACTATTATCTATTATAGGTAAATAATTATGATAAAACATAGAAAGATAAAGAAAGATAAATCTTTTACTAATATAAATATTACGCCTTTGACAGATATAGCATTAACTCTTTTGACTGTTTTTATGATTGCAACTCCTATGATTATACAATCTCATATTAGTGTAAATCTTCCAAAAGTAGAGCATAAAAATGAGTCTTTGGTTTCTACTTTTTTAACTATCACTATTGACAAAAAAGGTAGAATTTTTATTGATAATAGACAGTTTGATTTAAAAAATTTAGAGTTTTATATTAAAGATTATATTGATAAAAAGAAAGAAGTTAATGTTGTTATTAATGGAGATAAATCTGTTAATTATGATTCAGTTGTTAAGGTGTTAGATTTAGTGAAAAATTTAGGGATAACGAAAATTTCTTTGGGAATAGAAGTTTAACTTTTATAAAAGAGGTTTATATGAAAATTTTAGGACAAATTTTTTTAAATATTAGA
>CAYQVV010000017.1:12663-18854 GCA_964421155.1 uncultured Elusimicrobiaceae bacterium | reverse complement strand
CATTTTTTTTCTCCATTTTTTGATATATTTTTTTACTTTCCTGATTTTCTTCTATTGCAGTCCTTACAAAGCATTTGACAATTTTCAATAATTGTTTTTCCTCCCTCGTGCCAAGGTTTGATATGATCTGCTTCCATTTCTTCAAATTCAAAATGTTCTTTGCAATGAGTACAAATTCCTTTTTGTCTTTCGTAGGCTTCTCTTTTTTGTTTGTCTGTAAATGCACGAATACTCAAATATTTTTCGTTTTTTGTGATAACATACGAATAAATACCTGATTTTTTCGTTACATCTTCATCTTGCATAAGTTTTGTGATTTCTTCTTCAAGTTTTTTTGAATCAAATTTTTCGTTTTTAAATTTGTTGTATAAACTCCCCCAATCTACACCTTTCATCTCTTTACGATATTTTGGAAAAATTACTTGAATCCAATCAATAACACTTTTGAAATATAGCCATAATTCATTAGCATTTGGCTCGTGTTGATTTTTTGCCATATATTCTTCTATATTATCTTCACTTATCCAAGCAATAGCCGTTTCCAAATATTCTTGACGAATACTTAAGCCATTTAAAAAATCTCTTGCGATACTGTAAGCAGGGCAACCTGATTTAGAAAAATATTTTTTTGCTTCTGTAAGCCAAGTTCCAGTATAAATTGCATTTCTTAACTCTTGATCTGTAAGTTTTTCTCCTGCAATATTGATAGTTTTAAACCAGTCTAATTTTTCTTTGTCTGTTCCCTCGCAAAAATACACCATAAGTTTATATTTCATAATTTGCTCTTTTTCGCTTTCTTCAAGATTATGAAAATATTGAAAATTCAAAGAAAATTTACCTGCAATATATTCGCAAATACTGATTGTTCTTTGTTGTCCGTCCAAAACTTCAAAAGTTCCGTCCTCGTTTTTTACCCAATACATCACATTTAGAGGGAAATTTTTTCTCACTGTTTCAAGCACAGAATCCCTTTGTTTGTCTTTATAAACAAATTCTCTTTGATATTTTGGACGAATATTTAGTTTTCCGTCATATCCAACAACTCCTTCTTCGTTGTTATTCACATAGCCATTTACTACATCTTTTATTGTAATTTCTTTTAATTCTATTTTCATAATTTTCCTGTTATTATTTAAATTTTTTTGTTTTTGATAATCACACGAGCATAAATGCTTGAATACAACTCTCCAGTTTCAAAATCCTTAAATGCAGGTGAGCTTTTATCTGTTTTTGGGTTGTATTTGCGATACAAAGTTCCTTTTGCATTAAATGTAAATTTTCCAGTAGTTTTTCCTGTTTTATCCAAAATTTCCATTTTTCTATTACTCGCAAAATCAATAGATCCAACTATTCCAAGTGCGATTATTTCAAATTGATCAGGATTGTATTTATCCATAAAAGTAATAGGAACACCGATTGCACCTTTATAATCCATAGGAATATCTTTTGTAATATCTACATTGATTGCATCAAAATTTTCATATTTTGGATAATCTGTTTCGTTGTATGTTTTGTATAAAATTAAATCTTCATGTCTTTCTTTATAATCTAAATTAGTAAACCAACGAACCCCTTTTACTCTAATAAATTTATTTCCGTTTTCATCTACTCTACAACTCGCCGCATTTAGTGGATAATCTTGTGGTACTCCAAATTCTCTATCTCCGCTTTTAATACTGTGTCCAAACCAAATTTTATTTTCTTTGATGAGTTTAAAAATTTCTTTGTAAGTTATTGCATTAACATTTCCGATTATTGCAAACTTTTTTCCATACTCCATAAGTTGAGCCACATAATCCCTAAACAAAGAAAATGGAGGATTTGTAATGACAATATCAGCTTCTTTTAAAATTTCTATACATTCAGGACTTCTAAAATCTCCATTTTGTTTGAGTGGAGTTTTTACAGTATCAAGTTTGTTTATTTTTCCGTCATTGTTTATATCTGCGACAATTTCCAGTTTATACGATGGTTTTTCTGCTTCAAAGTGTGTAGAAATAAGTTTTTTTAATCCCAAAAATTCAAAATTTTGAGCAAAATAAAAATAAAAATTGCTTTCTTCTGGGTCATCACAATTCAAAAAGACAACCTTACCTTTAAAATGGTCTTTGTAGTGTCCGAGTTCTCTTTCTATATCACAAAGTTGAGTATAAAACTCATCATTTTTCCCAGCCTTTGCCTTTTTTAAATTGCTATTTGAAACTTTTTGAGCCATATAAATATTCCTTTTGCTTTTTTTAGATTTTCATTATTTGACCTTTTATTTTCGATTTTAATAAATATTGTATTTTTTTGTCATGTCATCTTTTTGTTATTTTTAAATTTGTCATGTAGAACGAAGTGAGACATCTTAAAAAAGATTTATCGCAAAAGCTCTAAATAAAAAAAATCTCACATTTAAAAAAAGTCAGAAATAAACTTGTTTTTATTATTTAAAACAACCCCAATTCATATTTCAAAAGACTCAAAATAACTATTCCCGCAGTCTCTGTTCTTAAAATATTTCCATTCAGTCTAAATGATTTCCAGCCAAAATTTTCAGCCATTTCAATTTCTTCTTTTTGAAATCCACCTTCAGAGCCTACTAGAATATTAACATTAATAAGTTTGTTTGTATTTTGATTTAATTTTATGAAATTTTTTAATGGAAATGCTATATCATTTTTAAAATCACTTTTTCCATTTTCCCAAGCAATTATATTGTAATTTAATACATCTTCTATATTTTTTTTATTTTTTATTAATTCTTCAAAAGTTTTTACTTCAAACATCTTTGGAATAAAAGGATTTTCGCATTGTTTTACACTAGAAATAACAATTTCTTTCCAACGATCTATTTTTTGATTTTCTGATTTTTTATCTAGCTTAACAATTACATTTTTAGATATAACTGGAATAAAATTTGAAATTCCTAGTTCTACAGCTTTTTCTATTATCAAATCTATTTTGTTTAATTTAGGAACACACTGACATAATGTAATTTTTATATTATTTTTATTCTTTTCATTTTTATTTTCAAAAACTTCTAATATTTCAAATTCACCTAAATTATCATCAAAATTTTTAAGTTTTGCAAAAACAGTTTTATTTTTATCAGAATTTTCTATACATAAAAACTTTACAATCTCATTTTCTTTTATTCTAAAAACTTTAAATATATGATGGAAATCAGAATCTTTTTTAGTTAATAAAATTTTTTTATTTTCAATATCTAAATTATCTTTATTTATTAAAAATTGGCTCATTTCTTATATTTGAATACCTTCAGTTTTTACTGCTTCTCTAAATTCTTTTATTATAAGTTTTGTTATTTCTCCAGGTTTCCCATTACCAATAACTCTACTGTCTATTTTAATAACTGGAATTACTTCCGCTGCTGTTCCAGTCAAAAAACATTCATCAGCCGTATAAAGTTCATATTGTGTAAATGGCACTTCTGAAATTTTCAAGTTTAATTTTTTAGATAATCTTAAAACAAAATCTCTAGTTATTCCCTGCAAAGCTCCTAAAGAAGTAGGAGGAGTCTTTATTTCTCCATTAGAAATTATAAAAATATTATCTCCAGTACATTCACAAACATAACCTTCTTTATTTAACATAATAGCTTCAATAACACCTGCTTGTTTTGCTTCTATTTTTGCAAAAATATTATTTAAATAATTTAATGATTTTATTCTTGGAGAAAGAGAATCTGGATTATTTTTTCTAGTAGATGATATTATAGTACTCATTCCTTTGTCATAAAAATCTTGAGGATATATTTTAAGTTTATCAACAATTATTACTATAGTTGCTTTTTCACAATTCGCTGGATCTAATCCTAAATCCCCTTTTCCTCTACTAGCAACAACTCTTAAATACCCTTCTGTTAAATTATTTTTTCTCATAGTTTCTAGAATTGATTCTATCATTTCTTCTTTTGTTAATTCAAGGTCTAACATAATAACTTTTGCTGAATCATAAAACCTATCTATATGTTCTTTTAGTAAAAAAACTTTTCCATTATATGCTCTTATTCCTTCAAAAACACCATCTCCATATAAAAAACCGTGGTCAAAAACTGAAATTTTTGCATCTTCTTTTTCAAAATATTCACCATTAACATAAACCAACATAATTATATGCCTCCAAGCATCAAAAATATAAGTCAAAATTATAACAAATATGAAAAATTTTGTCTATAATTTAAATTTGATTTTATTATTATTTTCCTTGCTATCTTCTAGCTTCGCCTTTAAAAACTTGAGAGATATAAATATCATATTCCAATCTATTAAATTTATAAATAAAACAATAAAATGCAACAATTAGGCTGATAAAACTAGATAAAAAATAACCTATCCCCAAAAATCTTACATCAAAAAATAAATTCAAATATGAAAATAAAAAACTCAATATTAAAAAGAGCAATGACATCCACATGGCTAATTTTTTAAAATCAAAATACAAAATAATCATTAATGCAATTAAAAATAATACATGCATAAACCCTGCCAAAACACAAATTCTAAAAATAGGAATTTGTATAGATTGCATGTTTAGTAAATTTATAATTTTATCACTGAAAATTATAAACAAAAAAGTTATAGTTCCTTGATAAAACAAAATATTTCTCATCCCTAATTTTAAAACTTTAAACATATCCTTTTTGCATTCTTTTATATTTTCAAAAGTTCCTTCCTGTAATACGACACTATAAAAAAAATGATATACTTTATAAAAGTTCGTTTCTATATGCAAAAAAAATATTATAAGTGACGGAATAATCGTAATATATGCAAAAAATATTACACTGTCATATATTGGATAAGATGAAATAAAAGGCTCTACTATAACGACTGCCAGCTTTGATTTCCAAAAAACTATTTTATCAATCCAAATACCCAAACTATAAAAAAAACCAGATAATATTAAAGTATATTTATCTTCCAAATTAGAAATTTTAAAAAAATTCCAGTCAAATATAATCTGTGAATGAAAACTTTGAAACATATAAGCAACCAAATTTGTCATTATCCAAAAATATCCCAAAAAATAACCAATAAAATAACCAGTCAACCCTAAAAATAAATATCTACTTAAAATATAACAAATAAAAATAGTTAAAATACTTCCACCCAAAAAAGTAAATGTTATGAAGTTGTAATTTTTTAGTGTTGTCAAAAAAATCATAACTATCCACAAAGCACTTATTGTCAAATATGTTAAAATACTCAACATTTTTATTGAAAATGAAATATTCATATTTCCAAAATAAAATATTCCTACTAATAATTGTATAACAAAAATAAAAAGCAAAAAAGAATTTAAAGTTGGATTCAAAGATGCCATTGTATCTATATATAATTTATCAGCAATATATCTTGTCAATGAATGATACAAAAAACCTGTCACAATCAAAGATAAAGCGAAAATATGAACAAGTATTGATGTAAACTTTAAAAAATCTGTTTGCAAAAAATTATCTGGCTTGATAATATTTAAAATCAAAATAGTCAATACACTAAACATCCATGGACCAGCAGCAATTATGCCTGAATGAAAATAAGATTTAAAAGTTGCAGTCCAAGTCTCTTCTTTTAATAATTTTTCAATTTGAAATGATATTCCTGCCATAAATTTCCCTTATAAAAAAGATTCTTCTAATATAGACTTATTATAAATATATCTATATGAACCTATCATATCGTTTTTTTGATAAAATTTTTCTACTCTTAATCTTGCACTTTTGGAAAGCTGATCATAAAAATTTTTGTCTTGATAAAGTTTTACTATAGCTTCTCCAGTTTTTTCTGGAGCTCTAAGAGGAGTGATTATACCACTTATCCCTATTTTTTGATCTTCTTCCCAATTATTTCCCAGCAATAAATTTTTACAATCTCCAACATCCGTTGACACAACAGGAATGCCATAGCTCATGGCTTCTAAAATGGATAATGGTTGCCCTTCACTAATACTTGTTAGAACAACTAGATCTATTTTTGGATAATGTTCTTTTAAATCTACTTTTCCTCTGAATTTTATCAAAGTATCTAATTTTTCAACACTAATCAGTTCTTTGCATTTTTCATAATATTCTTTGTCTTCATCAAAAGGTCCAAGTATTTCTATTTCTATATTTTCATGTCCTATTTGCTTTACAACAAAACTACAAGCTCTTATAAAAGTATTAATATCTTTTATAGGAACAA
>CAYQVV010000017.1:5553-12563 GCA_964421155.1 uncultured Elusimicrobiaceae bacterium | reverse complement strand
TTTACAACAAAACTACAAGCTCTTATAAAAGTATTAATATCTTTTATAGGAACAACTCTGCCAACAAAGCAAATTTTAAATTTATTATTATTTCTATGTTCTATAATACCAGATTGTAAATCAACACCGTTAGGAATAACTCTAATTTTATCTTTGTTTGCACCTTCTTCTATTTGTATATTTTTATTGCCTTCACATATACTTAAAATTTCATTAGAATGTTCATAAGATAAATTGCTAAGATAATAAAAAAATTTTATCCACAATTCCTTTATCATATCTTTTTTTTCATTAAGTTTATTTTTATGCTGATATTTAGTATAAATCCATTGAGAATGTAAAATATCTATTTTTCTTTCCCTTGTATAAATACCATGTTCAGTTAATATAAACGGCTTTTTTTTATCGATTTTAGCAACAGTTGCCAATAATCCTGCATAACCTGTAGATACAGAATGATATACTCCTGCTTCCGGCAAGTTTATTTTTAACAAAGAAAAAAATGGCAACCAAATAATATACCAAGACCAAAAAAAATTGCTAAAAGGATAATCCTTTAAATTTTTATTGTAAAAATCTAAAATAAAATCCCAAGATTTTTTTGAATACATTAAATCATAAATATTTATTTTATTTTCTCTGACTATAAAAAGTAAATCTTCAAAACCTTCTATAGTTCCTTCAAAAAAATTCGTCATAAATTTTTCAAAAACTATATAATCATTTTCTTTTAAATTTCCTTTGTTTTTTGTGTAAGGTAAATAATCAAAAATAAAATATTCCCTGAGTTCTATAACATTTTCTGGAATAGGATAATGCTGTTTTCTATCTTTACTAGAATAAGCTCCTAAGTATACAATAGAAAATGTCACATCTTTCATTTTTCTAATAATATCGTACACCCAAGAAGAAACTCCTCCTGAAACATACGGATAAGTTCCTTCCAAAATTAAACAAACATCTGCTTTTATCATAAATTAAAAACATCCTTTTAAATCAAATTTTTTAACACAGCTGTCTGCTAAAAATTTAATGGATAAATTTTCATTTTTTGAATACCTAAAAATATTTTGTAAAATATTTTTATTTTTTTCTTCAATTTCAAAAAACTTTTTCTTATTTAAGTTCAATAAAAAAGATAAAATAATTTTGATTTTATAAATCTGTTTTGATTCAAAAAATATATTTATTATCTCTTCATCTATTTTTTCTAATAAGGCAATTGTTGCAATATAAGAAAATTCATTATTTTGCTCAAAAATATTTATAAAAAAATCTTTTAAAAAAATTATATTTTCATTAAGCATAAACTCCAAAATTTTAACTTTTACATACCAATCATTAGAATCTATAAAAATATTTTTTAAAAGCTCTGCAACATATTTATTTTTGTAATTACTTAAAATTTTCCAAAAAATTATTTTTTTTCGTACCTCCAAAGATTCCCATTTTAAACTCATAAGGTATTCAAATATTTTATTATTTTTTGTTTTATTTAAAAATTTTACTATAGAATTTTCCAATATTTCATTTTCTGTTTTTATCAAAATATTCCAAATTTCATAAAAATTTTTTTTAGTATCTAAATATTTAATTTTTGAAATTATAAAACATAATAAATCTATATCTTTTTCATTTTTCAAAATATTCAAAATGTATTTTTCTAAAATTTTACCTCTTAGTAATAAAATTACAGTATATCCTAAAATTTTAATATCTTTATCTTGTGATTCTATAAATTTAGAAATATATTTTAAAGAATTTTCTGGATATTTAGAATATTGATGTAAAACTTTTTCTCTAATAATAGTTTTAACACTAGAAGCAAAATTATCATTATAAATCAATACTAAATCTGCTAAAAATTTAGAAATTCTTTTATTGTTAAAATTTTCAATTATTTCTAAAATTCCAATAAGAATTTTTTCATTATTTAAATTTTTAGCTTTTTCTATAGTATCTAAAAATTCATTTAATAATTTTGATAAATTTATATTTTTTGACTTTTCAATAGCAAACAAAATATTTTTTTCATTAGCACTATTCAATAAAAATAAAATTATATCTTCTCTCCTAGACTCTATAAGTCTATCAAAATATAAATAAGTTTTTTCTAAAATATCCAAGTCATCATACTCAAAAAAACTTTTAAATATATCATGAGATACTTTATTATTTACTCTAATTAAATATTCAAAAAGCCATCTAATATTATATTTTTGTTCAAAATAAAAATATTTTGATATATATTCTACTTCATATTTTGAATCATATAATGAAAGATTTTTTATTAATTCATCTTTATCTTCTGTATAAAAATCCAATAATTTTGACAATAAATCATCTATTATTTTTTTATTTTTTATGCTCAAAATTACCCTCTATTTAAAATTTTTTATGTAAAATTATTATAAAAATCTATTTCTTTTTCAAATTCTTTAAAATCAGATAATTTTTCATCTTCATATTTTTTGCTTAACTTTGAGATTCCAAAATTAAAAATTTCTTTTGCTTTAATATAATCTTCCAATAAAATATAATTTTTTATTAATCCAGAATAAAAATCTAAATCTCTATGTTTGTTATTTATAATATTATACAAATTAGTTATTTCTAATAAATGTTTGCGATAAATATCTTTCTCATTTATCAATCCAGTTTCTAGATAAAATTCATATAATTTTATAAGATCTTTTAAATGTTTGACATTTGAATCTTGCTCATATTTTTTTTTAGCATATTCTATATTTTTTAATACTGATTCTTCTATTTTCATTAAAGCTCCTGAAGCATACAATTTTATATCATGATATTCTGAGTTTAATAAATCTTTTATTATAGAGATAGAACTTTTATTTGCTTTCATATTTGCAAGTTTTGCCAAAAGCTCTAGTTTAGTTTGTCTATTCCCTGTTTTTAAAATATTAAAAAATAAATCAAAATTTAAATCTTCTTTTATTTTTTCAAGCATAGAAAAATTCTCATATTTTTTTAAAAAATTTAATTCTGTTTTTGATTCTAATGTTTTTTCATCAAAAATATCTACTCTTTCTATAGTCCTTTGATTTATTTTTCTTAGCGATAAAAATAATCTTGCCAACATCCCAAAAAATGGAAAAAAAATTAAAAGCAAAAACAAAAACAGATTAAAAGGCTTTATATAAGATTCCTTTACAAAACTATATTTCTGATAAATTATAAATATAATTATTGACGATATATGAATCAAAAAAAGCATAAAATAAAATTTATAAAAAAAGAAAATAGGCAATAAAGCAATTTCAAAAATATAAACTAAAATTAATAATATTTTTTTCACTGTTTAATTAATCCTATTTCAAAAAGTTTTAATAATTCAAAAATGATCAAAATGTTAGATTTTAAAAAATATAAATAAGGCATTTTTTCTATTTTTAAAACACCTATTAAATTTTCATTTTTAAAAATTGGATATAATACTAAAAAATTTGAATTATTTTTATCTCCCAAGAAATAATTTTTTGATTCTAAAATATCCAAAATTTCAGAAGTTAAAACAAAGCTTTTTTCTTTATTTTCTTCATTTCCAATGTTTGCTTTTAAAATAAATTCTGTTTTAGAATTTTGTGCATTTAAATAATAAAAACTTGCTTCTGAAACATTAAAATAAATTTTAAGCAAAGCCAAAAAATTTATCTCTATATCTTTTTTATTTTTCATAATTTTATCATTTATATCAAAAAGAAGAGTTAAAAAATCTTTGCTTTCTAAAAGTTTTTTTTCTAATTTATCTTTTATTACTAACTCACATTTTAAATCTTTTTCTAAAGATTCATTGATAATTTTTAATTTTTCTAATAAAACATTTTTATCATTTTCTTTATCAATATATTTTTGCCTAATAGCACCAGAAATAACACCAACTACAAAAAACCAAACTGGTTCAATAAAATTAAAAGTTTCAAAAATTTTATTGATTTCTTCTAAACTAAAAGGAATTTTTTGATACACTAAAAATATCATATTAAAAGTTAATAATAAACTTACAAATATTCCTGAAAAAAAACCATATCTACTAGCAAAAATAATTATTATTAAAAATCCGGGGTTAAATTTAGAATGAATAAAAGCCAAATTATTTTGAAAAAAAATTAAATTGATAATATCCAATAAAATTATAGACACAATAACTTCAAAAAAAATAATAATATTTTTTCTCATTTTAATTCCTTATAATAGCCTTTATTTTATTTATCCATTCAAAAGGCAATGAATATTTCATAATAAAAAAAGCTTCTTTCTTTTCCAAAAACTTAAAAACATCTTCGGTTGGCAAAATTAATCCAGAAAATAAAATTTTTATATTTGTATTGTTTTTTAATTCTTTAATTTTGTCAAAAAAATCAACAAAATCAAAAGAGATACTATTCTCTTCTAAATGACAAATAAAAAAATCAAATTTTTCAATATTTAAAATTTCAAAAATTTTATTAAAATCTGAAATATTAAAAACATTCAAATCGTAAAATTCTAAATATTTTTTTAAAAAATTAGAAAATTCTATATCTTTTTCATATAACAAAATATTAATTTTTGAATTGTTTTTTTTATTTTCCAAAATTAATTCCTTTAAAAATAATAGTTTAAATCTATATTAATTGAATAATCTTTATTATCATAATTTGAAAGACTGCTTCCTTTTGTAAAATCAAAAAAAGGTTTTATCAAAATTTTATTTGATACCCAATATTCTAAGTCAATATAAAAATAATCAGAATAAAAAGAATGCTCCAAATTAACCCCTTTTTCATAAGATAAATATGTTTTTAAACTGTTTGATATATTAAAATTAAAATTAATATTTCCCAGCAAAACATTCCCGGACTCAATGTAATTTGCAAAAGATCCAGTGTAATTTACAGAATTATTATTTTTGGAAGCTACATTTTTATATCTTAAAGAAAAATCATAATTTGATTTACTAAATTTTGCTCCAATTTCAGCAGAATTTCTAAAAACAAGATGTTTTTTATTATAATTAAAAAAATCCTCATAAATATAATTAGATATTAAATAAAATTTATTTTTATATATTGGCAAATTTATATCAAAATAACATTCATTTTTATACAAATTTTCTATAATTCCATCAGCTGAATCATCAAAAAAATCATTATTCTTATATTTAAAAATAAAATAATCTTTGAAATAATATTCTCCTATTCCAGAAATTTCTCCGTTTATGTCATTATATTTAATTCCAATATTAGATTTATCATAATATAAACTTAATCCAGAATTATTATATTTTTTTTCAAAATTATACGAAGTATCTGAAATTTCTATATCACTCTTTTTCTTATCTCCAAAAACTTTAATAGAAATTTTTTCTTTAATATTTTTTTTATATTCTAAGCTATTAGAATATTGATTTCTAGAGTTCGTATTTTTTAAATATTTATTATTAAAAGATAATTTATCTGCATATAAAGATATTAAATATCTATAATAAAACAAGTCATTTCCATATAATTTTTTATCTTTATACAAAGAATAAAAAACTTCCAAAAGCTGTTTTGTTTTATTCAATTTTTCTAATGTTGCAATATATTCGTAAATATAATCATTATATCCATATTTTTTATAAAAACTTTCATATAATTCTAAGGATTCTTTATTATAAATTTTTGCTTTAGTAAAATAGTTTGCTTTTAATTTTATATAAACTTCTGAATCTTTTTTACCTTGATTTTCCAAAAATTTCATAAACCAATTTGATGTTTCGATATTATCTTTTGTATTACATAAAAATAAAAACATATCCAATATTTCTTCATCAAAATAATTTTTTTCTAAAAAAAATTTTAAAAATTTTTCTAAATTATCATAATCTTGATTGTTCCACAAAGTCCAAGATATATCTTGGATATATTTTAAAACTTCATTTTTATCCTTTAAAACATTAAAATTTTTCATAAAATATCTAGTTAATCTATCTAAATCTTTATTTGTAATAAAAAGTTCTATTACAACAGGAAATAAAGATTTATGAATTTCAAAAGAATAATTTTCAGTTATAAAAACAATATGTTTATACATGCCATTTTTATCGCCTATTTTATCTAAAAGCCATAATTTTTCATAATCAAACTTATAGCTTTGAGCGTTGAAGTTCAATGTCTTTAATTGCTTTTTTATATTCGGCTTTGCTTCTATCTGAAAACCCCAAACTTGCATAAATATCACCAAGCAAATTATGCGACAAATAATCCCCTTTAAAGTGTTCATGATAAATCTCCAAAAATTTCATAGATTTCAATAAATTTCCTTTTTGATAAAATAATTCTGCTAAATATCTAAAATCTAAAAAATATTTTTTTGGATATTTTTTAACTAAAATATAAAGCAACTTTTCAGATTCAGCTAAATCTTTTTTTACATTCAAATTAATATCATACAAATATTTTAAATATTCAATATTTTTGGTTTTATTATAAAAAACATTAAGTTGTGTAATTGCTTCATCATATTTTTTTGTTTGTATCAAAATATCAACTATTTTAATTGAAAAATATTCATCATTTTCATTAGAATAAATTTTTTGCAAAATATTGATTAATTTTTCTTGTTCTCCTAAATAAGAATAAATATATTCTAAATAAAAAAATACATCTTTTTCTTTCGGATATTTTTTTAACAATTCAAAATACAATTTTTCCGCTTTTTTTATCTCTTTTTTTCTAAGATAAATATTGCCAAGATAATAAAAATCTTTTAAAGCAAAATGCCCATTAGCTTTTTTGTATTCACAAACTTCTATTATTTCATCATAATTTTTATTAAATTCATAATAGTTTAGAATTTTACTAAAAATATTTTCATCATTTGGATTTAAAAAAAATATTTTTTTCCAATATTTTACAGTTTTTTCTAATTGCATATTGTCTTCATTATATTTAGCAACAATATTGTTTATTTCAAGATTATTAGAATTTTTATCTAAAAAAATATTTGAAATTTTTTCAAATTTA
>CAYQVV010000017.1:0-5453 GCA_964421155.1 uncultured Elusimicrobiaceae bacterium | reverse complement strand
AATAAATTTAATTTACCAACTAAATCAATTCTTATTATTAATTTGCCTTTTTGATCTGATTTAAATCTTTCTATTACTTTATTCCCCATTTTTAGTTCATAAATAAAATTCTTTTTTAAATTTCTAAAAATAATTATTGTATTTCCATAGCACTGAGTATCAAATTTTATTTTAGATTTCTCTATTTTTAAATTTTGGATCAAAACATTAGATTTTTCTAAATAAATTTTTTTAACATTTTGATTGAAATTTTCCCTTTTTATCAAAACTAATTTAGATGGACCATCATCTACTAAATGAATATAAACATATCCATTCCATTCATAAAAGCCTAAAACGCCTTCACATTTATTCAATTCAGGCAAATAATTGTTAGATTCCAAACGAACAGTAGAATCTTTTCCATAATTATTAAAGATATATGAACCATCTGAATTTTTATAAATTTCAGCTTTGGTAAAACCCAAAACCATTTTTATATATCTAGATGTAAAAATAGGAATAACCTCATTTTTATTTAAAACATAATCATAAACTTTTTTTAAAGAATTCAAACCTGAAAGTCTTTCTGCAATATAAAAATGATAGTAAATATTAATCGGTAAAATTCTACGAATATTTTTAGTTCTAATTTTATCTGCTATTTCCGTCTGATTAAATGTTTCTATTACTTTTTCAAATCCAAAAAATGGACCAGTCCAGCTATTAGTATAAATATGTTCATTAAAGTTAGTCGTATAAACTTGTATCAAACCATTATTGTCTTTATAAAAAGGAGCTAATCCTAAATAACTAGGATATTCGCTATCAAATTTACTTCCTTTTCCATTCATATTCAATAAAGCATTTTTATATGCAAGATTTATTGCTTCATATTGTGGAGAACAATCTCCAGTCCACAAAAAAATTTTTATTTTTTTATTTATATTATTTTCTTTTAATATTTTTTCAGTAACTTTTTTAGATTCTACTATCTCTTTATTAAAAAAAGATTTATAATCTACATAAATATAAGATAAATAAGATAAATGGCTATATGCAGATTCTGACATAATTTCCACATCTTTTGGATCTAAATTATTTCTTTTTGAATATCCCGGGATTTCAATTGCAGTTAATTTTTTACTCCAATCAAGAGGATGTGTAAATCCATGAACAGCCAATTCAACATTATCTAGTTTGGCTATATTTGAAACTATTTTTTCAAAAACTCTATTACCGTAATATCTTTTATCAATATCAGTTGTAATAAATGAAACAGTGATAGGTATATTATATTTTTTTAAAATTTCCTTATAAATTACTTCACTAGAATAACCATCTTTTCTGTCTAAACAAGCATTTCTAAAACCATCTCCATCTATATGACTATACAAAATTCTATTACCATAAAGAGTTGTCAAATCAAAAATCGGATAATCATCTTTAATTTCTAATGCTTTTTTAAAAAAAACAAATGGATTTACATACCAGTTTTTTACATTTTCACGCAAACCATAAATAGCACAGCCATTTAAAATAAATCCACCTTTTGAGGTTACGACAACAGAATCACTTAAATTATTTGTTTTTTCGTTTTTAAGCCTTAAAAAAACTTTTCCATTTTTATCTAATAAACCAACAGAACTAAAAAATAAAATATCATTATCTAAAGTTCTTTCAAATTCCATAACTTTTTTATCTTTAAAATTTATAGATATAAAAAGCGGATTATATGAAATGTCATTATTAAATTTTAAGCCTATAATTGAATAAATTTTTTCATATTGAGATAATGGAATCTCTTTTTTAGTCTTTTTATCAACATAAACTAATCCATTATCTATCATGACAAATTTTTTGCCTAAAGAAACTTGTTTTTGTATCCAATCACAATATTTGCTTGCATTATAAAATTCAGAATCTGTAAGCCATGAAACTATTCCATAAACATCTTTCATTTCTTTATCAGATGGCATAGCTAAATTTATATCTTGATACCGAACTTTAAAACCTAAATTATTCAAAATTATTTCTAAATTATTTGATATATTTGTATCTTCTGTGCCATTATAAACTGCTAGGATTGTTCTATTGATTTTAGTTTGACAATATAAAAAACTGGAAAAAAATACAAAAATAGACAATATTAAAATAAATAAAAAAAATCTTTTCATATTAACCCTTTATATCATAAATATTATTCAATTCTCGCTCTGCAATGTATGGATTAAATTTGTATTTTTTAATTTTTTTTGACAAATATTTAACATACTCTTTATTTTTTATATCTGCATAATCTATTATAAAAATCGGTTTATTTTGATTATATTTTTTTAAACTTAATAAATGATTTAATTTTATATTAGATTCTTTTTTATCTGCAAGGATGTATTTTATGTAACTATTTTCAAATTTATATGTTCCAAAAAGACTTTCAAATAGCATTCCAAATAATTCATTATAAATTTCTGGTAAAATTGTAAGTCCATTATTACTTATCAATTCTAAGTCTGGGTATTTTTGCTTAATCATTTTGATTAGTTTAGTCATATCATTTTTGGCATTCAGATATTGCCCTGGATATTTGTAGTTCAAATAATCTACAGTATCAATTGTATCTAAAAAAAGACCTTTAAAACCTTTTAAAATAATATTTGGGATAACTTTATTTAAAATAATATTTTGCCATTTTTCATTGCTTACATTGACAAAATAATTTTCTTTCCAATTTTCATTTTCTGAAATTATTAATTTCCTATCATTTTTAATTTCGTCCCAATAACTTCTATAGCTTTCCGCTTCGCCTATACTGATATAAGCAATAAACAAAATATCTTTGTTATTTTTTTTGATTTTATTTAAATTTGGATGGGAATCTGGATCTAAAATTAACATATCATAATTTTTTAGATTATTTTCAATATTTTCATTTCTAGTAGAATCATAATCTAATAAAATAGCCCATTTATTTATATTTTTTGGAAATATATTTGAAAACATTAAAATATATAAAAAAATTAGATAAAATAAATTTCTAAAAATGATATTTTTTAAAACAATATTTTTATTCATAATCTAAGAATATAAATTATTATTAAAAAGTTGCAAATTAAAGTTTTGAATTTTTATTCTTCATTCTTCATTAATAAAATGAATCAATTCATACAGCCTGCCATAATCTCTTTTACAAAAATTAAAAATCAATCTAGGCAAATCAAGATATTCTCCACATTTTATTTCTTTTTCTGTTGGGCCAGCAAGTTTAAAATCTCCACTTACCAAAAGATCTTTAAAATTTTCATTTATAGATTTTAAAGTATTTTCAGAAATTCTTTTATTTAATCTAATGACTGTGTGAGTCCCAACATATCTGATTGAATGATATATTTTATAAAAATTTTCTATATATTTTATCCCATCGTCAACTGATTTTACAATATAAAAAATATTGAGATCATTTTTTTTAATATATCCTTTTTTCACTAATTGATTATTTATAAAATTGAACCATTCAGTCCAATATGTTTCGCCTTCTGGCTCTACAAAAATTATAGGTCTAGGCTTTGATTTCCCAGTTTGAATTAATGTTAAAATTTCAAAACCTTCATCTTGAGTTCCAAACCCTCCATAAAAAAGAGCTGTTGCATCTGTTTCTTTTATGAACATTAGCTTTCTTGTAAAAAAATATTTAAAATAAATTATTTTATCTTTATCCGATATATAAGGATTTGTTTTTTGTTCAAAAGGAAGCTTTATATTTAAGGCAAAACTTTTACCTATTTTTGACCCTTTATTCCCAGCTTCCATAACACCGGGACCTCCGCCTGTTACTATCATATAGCCTTTATCTGACATTTTTTTAGCAAAATCTTCAGACATTTTATATTCTATGGATTCTGGATTAGACCTGGCAGATCCAAAAATCACAACCTTTTTTCTATTTCTATAAGGCGAAAATGCTTTGAAAGAATATCTAAGTTCCTTTAATGCGCTATTGACTAGCTTTAAATCTCCTGTGTCTTTTGACTCTAATCCTAACTTTACAACACTAGTTAAAATTTCATTTAATAAATTTTCGGTTTCTAGAGAACTGGATTTTTTTGCAAGCTCTGATATTAGATTATCTAAAATCTCATCGCCAACTTCATATATTTTTTGTGGCATATTTAGCTCCAATTATTTTTTCTTTGGTAAGATTATTATTAATTTATCGTCTTTTTTATCTGATTTTATATTAGCTGTATCTGCATCTTTTGGCAAAGGGATAGTTTTCATAAAAGAACTAAAACTTTTAGATGAAACATATTTTCCGCTTTCTTGAGTTTTATTTTCTATGCTATATTCGCCTTTTATAGTTATTGCATGGTTTGTTATTTCAATGTTTGTTTTCTGTTGATTTAATCCTTTCATATCAAATTCTAAAATATATTTGTCATTTTCATCTTTTATATGAAAATTATCATCATAACTCATATTATTGCTAAATAATCCGCTATCAAAATTTCCACTCATTTTAATTGAGTTTTGAAACATATTATTCATTTGATCTTGCATTTTTGCAATTTCTTCAAAAGGATCCCATTCTTTATGTCTTATTTTTTGCTGTTGATTTTGCTGTTTTTCAGCTTCCAATTCTTGAATTCTTTGCTCTAAAACTTTTATTTGGTTTTCTAAATCTTGAGGATTTTTACTTTGATTTTGTTTTGCAAATATTGGACCAATAAAATAAATAGAAAATAATAATAAAGAGATAAATCCAAATCTTAAAATTTTATTCATAATCAATTCCTCCTTAAAAAAACTAATTATTTTTATAAAATTAAATTTTAAATAAAAAAATTTTATTTGTAAATATTCAATTTTTCTTGTTGTATTGTTGTCGTAGGGACAGGTCGCGACTTGTCCCTACGAACATATTTTATCCCTATGACGATATATTATGATAAATTTTCATTTTTTTATATCCCATTTTATAGGATTATCTTGTATGTATTTACGAATATAAAACAATGCTTTTTCATTACGGATAATATGATCATAAAAAGATCTTTGCCATGCAAAAGAATATAATCCGTTTTGATGAATTATTTTTGATGATGTTGTTTTAAATGCCCCAATCAATTCTGATAATGATTTAATTTTTTTTATATCGTTTTGTTGTTGTTGTAGGGACAAGTCGCGACTTGTCCCTACGGATTCATATGCATTATTTTCAATAATCAAAATCCCATGAATATGATTTGGCATTACAATGAACACATCTAATTTTATATATTCATATTGTTTTTCTAGCCACTGCCATTGATTTTTTACAATTTCCCCATACTCATTTAATATTATTTTGCCATTTTTTATTTCACCAAAAACATGTTCAAAATTTTTCATGCATATCGTCACAAAATAATATCCAGATTTAGAATAATCATAATTTTTTAGACGATTTAATTTACGATTTTTTATCATTTTTTATT
>CAYQVV010000016.1:0-19464 GCA_964421155.1 uncultured Elusimicrobiaceae bacterium | reverse complement strand
AATTGCTAAAATGTTTTAACACTGAAACCTTTATATACGATTTGTTATTAGCTTACGGACAGCCAAAATCAAGTATTAAAAGGTTGCAAAAAGGAAGTTTGAATCTTTCAAAAGTTGAAGGTGAAATTGTTTGGAAAAAAAAACTATTTTTTAAAACATCATTAACTCAAGATTTGCACGAGTTAATCGATACATTAAAAACAGAAAAAGCCACAAAACATGATTCTCGCTTTATCATAGTTACGGATTTTAAAACACTGTTAGCAATTGATACCAAAACTGCAGATACTTTAGATATTCCAATCATTGAAATAGATAAACATCCCGATTTCTTTTTGCCTTGGGCTGGCATGGAAAAAGCACAAACTCAAAACGAAAATCCTGCGGATGTAAAAGCCGCAGAACGAATGGCAAAATTGTATGACGAAATAAAAAAAGACAATCCAACTGAAACTCCTGTTGAAGTCCATAATCTTAATGTTTTTCTTTCTCGTTTATTGTTTTGTTTTTTTGCCGAGGATACAGGGATTTTTGAAAAAGGACAGTTTACTAATGCGATAAGTAGTTATACCCAACCAGATGGAAGCGACTTAAATGATTATCTCAATAAATTATTTAAAGTAATGAATACTGAAAAATCTAACCGACACGACCTGCCTTTTTATATTGATTCTTTTCCTTATGTTAATGGTGGATTATTTAAAAACAATACTCCGGTTCCAATATTTACAAGAAGAAGCCGACAAGCCATTATAGATAGTGGCGAATTAAATTGGAGTGAAATAAATCCTGATATTTTTGGCTCGATGATTCAAGCAGTTATTAGTCCCGAACATAGAGGCAGTTTTGGGATGCACTATACGAGTGTTCCAAACATTAAAAAAGTTATTGAACCACTTTTTTTGAATGAATTATATGAGGAATTTGAAATTGCCAAAGGTAACTCAACAAAACTAGGTATTTTACGCAAACGAATACAAAATATTAAAATATTTGATCCTGCTTGCGGAAGTGGAAACTTTCTGATTATTGCTTACAAAGAATTAAGAAGATTGGAAATGAAAATTTTTAAAGAGCTAAATGAATTTGTTTTTTCAGATATAAAATTATGTAATTTTTACGGAATTGAGTTAGATGATTTCGCTCATGAAATAGCTATACTTTCACTTTGGTTGGCAGAACATCAAATGAATCAAGAATTTTTTAAAGAATTTGGAAGAACTAATCCTGCTTTACCGCTTAAAGAATCTGGCAATATTGTTCATGGAAATGCTTGCCGAATTGATTGGGAACAAGTTTGTCCTAAAAATGATGGAGATGAAATTTATATTTTAGGTAATCCTCCATATGTGGGAAGTCGTAAACAAGATGATAATCAAAAAGCTGATATTGATTTTGTTTTTAAAGGATTTTCTAAATATAAAGATTTAGATTATATAGCTTGTTGGTTTTTTAAAGGTGCTAATTATATTAATAATTTTAATGCTAAACTTTCATTCGTATCAACAAATTCAATTTGCCAAGGAGAGCAAGTTTCATTATTATGGCCATCTATTTTTGCAAAAGAAATAGAAATATTTTTTGCAGTGCAATCATTCAAATGGACAAATAATGCAAAATATAATGCAGTGGTATTTGTTGTTATTATTGGATTATCAAACAAATCTGATGCATCAAAATATTTATTTATTAATTCTTTAAAACATAAGGTCGAAAGTATAAATGCTTATTTGATTTCTGGACATAATAGGATTGTTGTTTATTCTAAAACTATACCTTTGTCAAATTTGCCAATAATGAATTTCGGAAATATGCCTGCCGATGGAGGAAAGCTTTTATTTAGTAATGATGAAAAAGAACAATTTGTATTAAAAGAACCATCTTCAGAAAAATGGTTTAAAAAATTAGTCAGTGCCGAAGAACATCTAAATGGAAAAGATAGATGGTGTCTTTGGTTGGAGAATATTACGGAGAAAGAATTAACTTCAATGCCTAATGTATCAAATGTGGTAAATGAAGTTAAAAAAATTAGAGCAAAATCTTCAAGACCTCAATTAGCAAAAATTCCTCATTTATTTGCACAAATAACACAACCAGATAATAAAAACTGTATAATTGTTCCAAGAATTTCGTCTGCAAATAGAAAATATATTCCTATTGATTTCCTTGATGGTAATTATAAAGTTAATGATTCACTTTATACCATAGTTACTGACAGGTTAGAGGTATTTGCTATTATAACTTCTTTTATGCATATACTTTGGTTAAAGATTGTTGGTGGTAAAATGAAAACAGATTATCGTTATTCAAAAGATGGTGTTTATAATAACTTCCCTTTCCCTCCCATTTCCGATACTCAAAAACAAGAACTTGAAAAACATGTCTATAATATTTTAGCAGAACGGGAACATTATCCTGAAAAAACTCTCGCTCAATTATATGATCCTGATAAAATGCCAGAAGGATTGAGAGAAGCTCATCGCCAAAATGATTTGGCTGTAGAACGGTGTTATCGAAGTAAACCCTTTGAAAGTGACGAGGAACGATTAGAATATTTATTTAAACTTTATGAACAAATGATATCGGAAGAAAAAATAAAAAATGGAGAATTAAATTTTAATTCGTCAATCACTAAAAAGAAAAGGAAGTGATATGAAAATAAATAATAATCAAAACATAATTATCTATAATACTGTTGATGGTAAAGCTAATGTATCTCTATATGCAAAAGACGGTATGATTTGGATGAATCAAAGTCAACTTGCTGAACTTTTTGATACTTCAAAACAAAATATAGGACAACATATCGCAAGTATTTTGAAAGAAAACGAATTAGATAAAAATTCAGTTATAAAGTATTACTTTACAACTTCGTCGGATGACAAGGAATATAAAGTTGCTTTTTATTCGCTAGATATGATTTTGGCTATTGGTTTTCGGGTGCGAAGCAAAAGAGGCACTCAGTTTAGAATTTGGGCAAATCAAAACTTAAAAGAATACATGATTAAAGGCTTTGTAATGGATGATGAAAGGTTAAAAAATCCAGATGGTCGTCCAGACTATTTTGATGAGTTACTAGAAAGAATAAGAGATATTCGGGCATCTGAAAAACGATTTTATCAAAAAGTTCGAGAATTATTTGCTCTTAGCAGTGATTATGATGTTAGTGATAAATCTACCCAAATATTTTTTGCCGAAGCACAAAATAAATTATTGTATGCAGCCACTGGAAAAACTGCTGCTGAACTTATTATTTCAAGAGCAGATGCTGAAAAGGCTAACATGTCATTGACCTCATGGAAAGGAAATATAGTAAGGAAACAAGATATTTTTATTGCCAAAAATTATTTACTAGAAGATGAGTTAGATACACTTAATCGATTAGTAATAATATTTTTGGAGACCGCCGAATTACGAGCAAAAAATAGAATGGATATTACTATGAATTTTTGGAAAGAGAATATGGATAGAATTTTGGAATCCAATGACAAAAAAATACTTTCAAATCCAGGTTTAATAAGCAATTCAGAAATGGAAAAAAAAGTTAGTAAAATTTATGAACAATTTGATTCCAATCGAAAAGTTTATGAAGCTTTAGAAGCCGACAAACAAGATTTTGAAGATTTTAAAAAAATTGAAAAACAATTAAAAAAAAGGAAATAATTTATGACAGATATAGTGCATGTAAAATATGATCAAACAGGACAAAGTTCAAAAACAAATGCTTTAGGTATGCGAGAAATGCAAGAAAAAGCATATCAGGCAAGAGATGCTCAATATTTGCTTTTAAAAGCTCCACCTGCTTCTGGAAAGTCAAGGGCATTGATGTTTATTGCCTTAGATAAACTTATTCATCAAGGACTAAAAAAAATCATTGTAGCTGTTCCTGAAAAATCAATCAGTGGATCGTTTGGCACAACAAATTTAAAAGATTTTGGATTTTTTGCAAATTGGGTTGTAAATGATGAATATAACCTTTGTACTCCTGGGACGGATGGAAGTAAAAGTAAAGTGCAGGCTTTTAAAAATTTTTTAAATAATGATGAAAAAATTTTAATTTGCACTCATGCTACTCTTCGTTTTGCATTTGAGGAGTTAGAAGAATCAAAATTTGATAATCTACTTTTAGCTATTGATGAATTTCATCATGTTTCAGCCGATATTAACAGTCGACTAGGCGAATTATTACGAAGTATTATGCAAAAATCAAATGCCCATATTTTAGCAATGACAGGTTCATATTTTCGTGGAGATACTGTGGCAATTTTAAGTCCAGATGATGAACGAAAATTTACAAAAGTAACATATAATTATTACGAACAGCTAAATGGCTATACTTATTTAAAATCTTTAGGTATTGGATATCATTTTTATCAAGGAAAATATACTTCTGCTATTATTGAAATTTTAGACACAAACAAAAAGACAATAGTTCATATTCCAAATGTAAATTCAGGCGAATCAACCAAAATGAAATACGATGAAGTTGGTTTTATTATAGATGCAATTGGTGATGTTATAAAAACTGATTCAAAAACTGGTATTTTATATATAAAAAGACATACAGATAGCAAAATATTAAAAGTTGCTGATTTAGTGAATGATAACCGACTAGATAGAGAAAAAGTTATTACTTATTTAAGAAATGTAAAAAATGTTGATGATATGGATTTAATTATTGCATTAGGAATGGCAAAAGAAGGTTTTGATTGGCCATTTTGCGAACATGCTTTAACAGTTGGCTATAGAGGGTCTCTTACAGAAATTATTCAAATTATTGGTAGATGCACACGAGATAGTAGTAATAAAACTCATGCACAATTTACCAATTTAATTGCACAACCAGATGCCACAGACGATTTAGTAAAGTTATCAGTAAATAATATGTTAAAAGCAATCACAGCATCTTTGTTAATGGAACAAGTCCTTGCTCCAAGTTTTAAGTTTAAAACAAAATTATCCGATGATGACAAAGCCGAAGCAGGAGAAATAAAAATCAGAGGTTTTAAAACTCCAAGTTCAAAACGAGTAAAAGAAATAATTGAATCTGATTTAAATGACTTGAAGGCAACGATTCTTCAAGATGACACAATGTTAAAAGCAATGCCGGGAAATATTGATCCCGAAGTAATCAATAAAGTTTTAATTCCTAAAATTATTCAAATAAAGTATCCGGAATTATCCTCAAATGAAATTGAAGAACTTAGGCAACATGTAGTTGTTGATTCAGTTATAAAAAGCGGAGAGATTAAAGAAGTTGGAGATAAGCGGTTTGTCAGAATGGCAGACAAATTTGTTAACATTGATGATTTACATATTGATTTGATAGATAGAATAAATCCTTTCCAAAAAGCCTTTGAGATTCTTTCAAAAGATGTTACGACAAAGGTTTTAAAAGTGATACAAGAAGTTATAGAATCTACAAAAATTACAATGGATTTTGAAGAAGCCAAAATATTATGGCCTAAAATAATTGATTTTAAAAAAACTTTTGACAAAGAGCCAAGCCTTCAATCAACAGATCCTTTAGAAAGAAGAATGGCAGAATGTATTATTTATTTGAAAGAAGAAAAACGGAAACAAAATAATGGATAAAAAAAGTGTATTAAACGAAATATTTGCTAACGATCCGTTTGGATTGCTAAATACAAAACCTTCAAATTCTTCTGCTCGAACAGAAGATGAACGCTTAGTTGCTTCTTTTCAAGAAATTAATAATTTTTACGAAAAATATAAAAGAGAACCTAGTCAAAGTAAAGAAATTTCAGAACATCAATTATACTCAAGGCTAAAATCTATTAGAAGTAATCCAACAAAAATCGAAATGTTAAAAAATTACGATACCTTTGGCTTGCTTAATTATAAGCAAAAACAAATAAATTCTTTAGACGACATTTTTAACGATGATGATTTGGGTTTATTAGATGATGATAAAACAGGACTGTTTGATATTAAAAATATAAAATTAGTTGATAAAGAAAGAGCGGATACTGATTTTGTGGCAAGACGAAAGCCTTGTAAAGATTTTGACAAATACGAACCACTTTTTAAAGAAGTACAAAAAGACTTAAAAGATAGCAAACGCAAATTGATTGAATTTAAGTTAGGCAATCTAATGGAAGGCTTATATTATGTTCATAATGGTGTTTTATTTTTTCTTGAAAGAATAAATATTACTAAAAAAGATCATTACAAACCTGATGGAACAAGAGTAAGAGAAGACGGACGGACAAGGTGTATCTTTGAAAATGGCACAGAATCCAATATGCTTAAACGCTCAGTTGAAAAAATTCTTTATGCAAACGGTAAAGTCGTAACTGAAAATACAGACAAAATAAATGAAAGTTTTATTGAAAAATTAAGTAATATTACCAAGGAAGATGAAGAAGCAGGGTTTATTTATATTTTAAAATCAAAAAGCGATAAACCAGAAATTAAAGAAATTAATAATTTATATAAAATCGGTTTTTCAAAAGGACAAATAGAAGATAGAATAAAAAATGCAAATCAAGAACCGACTTATTTAATGGCAGATGTTAAAATTATAATGGCTTATAAATGTTTTAATATGAATACTCAAAAATTTGAACAGTTAATTCATAATTTTTTTGGGAAATCTTGTTTAAATATTGATGTATTTGATGCAAAAGGTAAACGATATATCCCTAGAGAATGGTTTATAGTCCCGATTGAAGTAATTGAAGAAGCAATAAAATTTATAATTACAGGCGAAATTATTAATTATAGATATGATGATGAAAAAGAAAAAATAATTCTAAGATAGAAATATTCCTTACCACTCCCTTTTACTCCCAACATCACAATGACAAAACCCTTTATCCTCATAAACCCTAACCACCAGAAAATATTTCCCCGCCAACTTTAAAAATTTTTCTCATATAAATACTTTATATTATTTGAGCAGTAAAACAAAAATTCTGTTAACTTTATCTATTCTCTCCAAACTTTTGATAATAAACTCCAGCAATCAAAGGCAATATTGTCAACAAATAAATCGCATAATTCAAATTTATTTTCTCTGCCAAAATTCCAACAAGTCCTACGCCTAAACCTCCAATCCCTATTCCAAAACCCAACATCAAACCTGATGCCATTGCTTGATTTTTATGCAAAATTTCTTGAGCACTAACAACAGTTACTGAAAAAGATGACAAAAGAAAAACTCCAGCAAATGCCAAAAACATATAAGATATAAATCCAGATGTTATCAAAAAAAGAAAAAATATAATCGTAGTTAAAATCAATGACCATGAAATAACTGGTTTTCTTCCTATTCTATCTGACAAATATCCACCAATAAGCCCACCTATTGCACCGCTAAAAAGCATTATAAAAAGCAAATGACTACTCACTAACAAAGAAACATTTCTTTGCTTCAAATATAGAGGCAAAAAAGCAATCAACCCAAAATATGCCAAAGCTCTCAAAGCTACAACAAAAACTATTTTTGCAAGCCTTTTCCAGTTTTCTTTTAATTCATTCAAAGTAGATTCTTCATTTTTATCAATTTTTTTATGCATTCTTGGAGATGTTAAAAAAAGCATTAATCCAATCGAAATTGCTGGAATTATAAAAATAGGACTAGATTTTAATCCAAATTTACTAAAAAATGGAACCATAATCAAAGGAGACAATGCCCATCCTATATTTCCTGCCGTAGCAAAAACAGATTGAAAAAATCCTTTTTTATTTCCACTAACTGCTGTAACCATGGAAGATGCTTGAGGATGAAAAGCCGCTGTTCCAAGTCCAGAAAGAGAAACTACTATCAAAAGCAAAAAATAATTATGAATCACTCCTACTAATGACAATAACAATCCCATCCAAATGGTTCCAACATAAACCATCCATCTTTGATTTTTTTTATCTACTAAATATCCAAAAACTGGCTGTAAAATAGAAGATGTAATCGTAAATGCAGAGATTAAAAAAGCACTTTTACTTATACTTAATCCACTAGCAACTAAAAATGGTAATATTGTTTGCAAATAATTCATATACCAATCATTTGTCAAATGCGCTAAAGATACTGAAAATAACTTAAAAATATTTTTTTTGTTTGAATTCTCCAAACTGACTTCTGTTTTTGAAAATGATTCTTCAGACATAATAAAATGTTCTCCTTAAAATTTTTTTGAATATATTATAGAAATTTAGAAATTTAACTCTAAATATTAATTATTTTATTTATGAAATTTATTTTAAGCTGTATATTACAACTTTTAATCTTTTATGTAAAATAATTTAAAATTTGATTTTTTTATTATATTAATTATTTTTTAGCAGTTTTTTATATGTCAAATCTATAAAAAATGCACCTATTGGAGCTGTCAAAAAAATTGCTATAACAGCCATTGTTAAAACGATATTTCCACAAGACAAGCCCAAAGATAAAGGAATCGCTCCTATTGCTGCTTGAACTGTAGCTTTTGGAATATATGAAATCATACAAAAAATTCTTTCTTTTATAGATAAATCCGTATTTATAAAACAAATATTTACACCAATTATTCTAAAAACAAGGGCAAAAAACAATACAAATACAGCTCCAAATCCTGCCATAACAGAATATTTTATATCAACAGCAGATCCGACTAAAACAAACAATATCAATTCTGCTGCGACCCATAATTTTGAAAACTTTTTTGAAAGTCTTTCAGCAACTTCCATTCTGTTTTTTTGAATCACAATTCCCATTGTCATAACTGCCAAAAGTCCTGAAATAGTAATTATTCCTTTCATTTTATTTTCAAAATATACAAGCAAAAAAGAAAGACTCAATAAAATCAAAACTTTTATTGTATCTCTAATATGGAATTTCTTTACAAAACTTGAGAAACAAATCCCCAAAAAAATACCTGCAAAAATTCCCAAAATAATAGAAATAGGAATTTTAAAAAAACTAAAAGCATCTAGATTTTGTCCTAAAGCCAGCCCAATAAACGAAGTAAATAAAACAATAACAAAAACATCGTCTACAGATGCTCCAGCCATTATAAGCTGAGGGATAGAGTGTTTTTTTCCATAATTTTCATCCATCAATTTCAACATTTTTGGAACAATAACTGCTGGAGAAACTGCTGCAATAACTGTTCCCAAGATTCCAGCTTCTAAAACAGAAATGCCCAAAACTCTAGGAGCAATCAAAATCATTCCAACAATTTCAAATAAAGCAGGGACAAAACTCATTAAAATTGCCGGTCTTCCAACTTTTTTTAAATCTTTTATATCTAAAGACAAACCTGCTCTCAATAAAATTATTATTAAACAAAGCTGTCTTAAATCACTAGAAATAAGCAAAATTTTTTCATCCAAAAAATTAAAACAATGAGGGCCGACGATAATTCCAGTTATCATCATTCCTAACAAACTTGGCATTTTAAGTTTATTAAAAATATATGCAAAAATCATACCAAATACAAAGATATAAAAAAAACTAATAAGCATTAAAAAAACTCCTTAAAAAACTAGAATTTCATTATCTATAAGCCTTGTATTTCCTATATATACAGCCAAAGCCAACAAAACTTCTAAATTTTCTGGAATATCTTTAATCTCTTCAAGTGTTTTAGCATCTCCGACAAAAACATAATCTATTTTTGCACTTTTCGTTTCTTTTATCAAATCTATCATTTTCTTCCTTGCAAACTCTAAATCTTTTGGCTTCAAATTTTCCTTACCATTTAAAATTGATAAACCTTTTTCTAAAGCTTTATGCAAACACAATGCATCTTCTCTTTCTTTTTCTGTCAAATATTGATTTCTAGAACTTTTAGCTAGCCCATCATCTTCTCTAACTATAGGACACATTTTCAACTCTAAATTCATATTCAGTTGCTCTATCATATATTTTAAAAGCAACACTTGCTGATAATCTTTTTGCCCAAAATAAGCAAAGTTTGGCTGAACTATATTAAAAAGTTTCATTACTACTGTAGCAACACCTTTAAAATGTCCAGGCCTCGTCTTTGAACAAAGCTTTTCATTAAACAAATATCCATCTGGATTTACAAACATAAATTGTTCTTTAGGATACATTTCTTCTACACTAGGATAAAAAACTATATCAGCTCCATATTTTTCTGCTAAAAAAATGTCTTTTTCAAAAGGTCTTGGATATTTATCTAAATCCTCGTTTTTTCCAAATTGGATAGGGTTAACAAAAATGCTTAAAACAACAACCTCATTTTCGGATTTTGCTTTTTCTAATAAAGATAAATGCCCTTCATGTAAAGCTCCCATTGTCGGAACAAATCCTATTTTTTTATCTTTCAAAAATTTATTGTAAAAATCTTTATATTCACTAATTTTCTGTATTATTTTTAATCCCATTTTTTTTCCTATAAAATATTTAAAATTTTTATTTTTATTTTTTTAAGAGATATAAAATTTTTATCTCTACATTATTTTTATTATTTTTCTTGATTAGTATTTATTGCAATTATTTTATAAGGAATAATAATCTTTTCAGTTTTAAATCTATTATGTATTAACTTTATAAATTCATGCTTTATGATAAATTGAGAAGCATAATCTTTTGCTCTAAGAAAAACAGATATATTAATTCCAGATTCATCAAATTCAGAAAATCTAACAAATGGCTCAAAATTTTTCACACAAAATTCTGAATCTTTCAAAATTTGATTAGCTACATCAATAACAATTTTTTCTACAAAATCTAAATCACTAGAATAATGAACTTGAAAATCTATTTTTATGTCTGTTTCTAAATTTGGCAAGCTATGATTTTTAACTATTGTATCTTGGAGTTTCATATTGGGAATAAAAATTATGCTATTTCCAAAAATTTTAACTTTTGTAAATCTCCAATTTATATCTAAAACTATTCCTTTATCTCCATTTTCCAATTCTATATAATCATCTATTCTGATTTGATCTGAAAAAAGCAAATTAAATCCTGAAAAAAAATTAGCAAAAAAATTTTTCAATGCAAAGGCTATTGTGACTCCTCCGATTCCTAAAGTTGCAAGAAGAGGAGTAATAGAAATCTTTAATATTGACAAAATTATTATCAAAATCAGTAATATAATAACTATTTTCAAGATAGTTTTTATAATAGATAATGAAATAATTTTATTATGAGTCACCTTAAAAATATTTTCTAAAAACAAATCTGATATTTTAAATAATGGAAAAATCAAAGAAGCAATAAATATTACAATTAAAAATTCTTCAATAATTATTTTTTTATTAAAAAATATATTAAAATATCTGAAAAACAAAGCTATACATAACAAAACCAAATAAAAAAACAAATATTTCAAAAAATGAGAAACAAATATTAAATGATACTGTTTATTTTTATTTTGATATAATTTTCTAAATATTTTCTTTATAAAAATCTTTCTTAAAAAAAATATTATAGCTATTATCATTATAAAAATAATTAAAAATAGAAAAATATTATTTTTAAAATCCAAAAAATTAAAAATTTTTAAAAATTCCATAAACAACAAACCTTTTTAATTTATAAATTTTTTAAAATCTTCTACTTTAAATAAACTAAAAATATCAACTTTTGATTTGAAAGAAAAGATAATTCCTAAAGATGTTAAAAATACAATTTGCAAGGAATGAAATAAAACAGCAAAAGCCATAGCTTGCTCTTGATCAACAGAAAATATTGCAAAAGCAAAAACACATGCCCCTTCAAAAGTTCCTATAAAAAATGGCCCAGATGGGATTAAAGTACTTAAACAAGAAATAATCATAACAAATAAAAATGAAATAATATGTAAATCTAAAGAAAGAGCCTTTCCTATAACAAAAAAAGTCAAACCATCTAAAAACCAAATACAAATTGATAAAACTATAATTTTTAATGTATGATGACTTTGATCTAAAATAGCAAAACCATCTAACAATGAATTAAAAAGCCTACTTAACTTTCTGAAAAGCCTTATATCATGAAGCATATTAATTTTTCTAATAATAATAGCCTTATATTTTTTAAAATATATTAATATAAAAAATATAATACAAATTGCTATAAGTCCAAAACTTGACAAGTTTCTCATAAAACTAGGGATTTCTAGATGTGTGGTAAGTAAAAACAAAGATAATAAAATAAAAATTGTTAATAAATCAAATAATCTTTCTAATACTATAGTTCCAATTATAAAAGTTTTTTTTATATCATAACTTTTTGATATTAAAAAACCTCTAATCATATCCCCCATTCTAAAAGGCAAAATATTATTTAACATAAAACCTATAATCATATTTTTTGCAAAACATGTTATTTTTTTTATAGAAAATTTTTCATCTAAAGTCAGCAAAGTCAATCTATAACCTTTAAGAATATATATAAAATTTATCATAAAAAGAAAAATTATAAGCCAAAAAATCTTTACATTTTTCAAATAAAAAAGAACTTCTTTAAAATTCATTTTTCTAGAAACTAAATATATAAAAAAATAACTAATAAGAAATCCTGCTAATACTTTTATTATTTTTTTTATTTTTTCCATATTTCATTCTTTTTTTATAATAAAAAAGATAAAGCTTATATATATAAGCTTTATCTCTTATTAAAATTTATAAAATTATTTTCATATTTTATTTTATAGAGTTCTTCCCATTGCTTCTGATATTTTTTTCATATCTTTCATATATTCAACAAATTGATCTGTATAAAGAGTTTGTGAGCCATCTGACAATGCACATTCAGGTTTTGGATGAACTTCTACTATTAATCCATCTGCTCCTGCGGCAATTGATGCTCTGCTCATAGGTTGAACAAAACTTCTAACTCCAGTTCCATGGCTTGGATCTACAACGACTGGTAAATTTGTCAAAGAATTTAAAACTGGAACAGCATTTAAATCCAAAGTAAATCTTGTAGAAACTTCAAAAGTTCTTATTCCTCTTTCACACAAAATTATATTGTAATTTCCTTCAGAAGCGATATATTCTGCTGACATCAAAAATTCTGATATACTCATAGCTATTCCTCTTTTTAAAAGAACTGGTTTTCCTATTTTCCCAAGCTCTCTCAAAAGATCAAAATTCTGAGCATTTCTGGCTCCTACTTGAATTACATCTGCATATTTTGCTATTAAACTAGCTTGTTGCATTGTCATTGCTTCTGTAACAACTGGCATTCCAGTAGCATCTCCAACTTCTTTAAGCATCTTCAACCCTTCTTCTCCAAGCCCTTGAAATGCATAAGGAGATGTTCTAGGCTTAAAAGCTCCTCCTCTCAATATCGTAGCACCTGCATTTTTAGCAGATTTAGCAGTTTCATATAAAAAATCTAAAGTATCTATAGAACATGGACCAGCCATAACTACAATTTTTTCTCCACCAATTTCAACATTATGATTTAGTTTAACAATAACTTTTTTAGAATTAAATTCTTTTGATACTAGTTTATATGGTTTAGAAATAGGAGTAACTGAATCTACCATAAACATTGATTCAAAAATATCTTTAGTCCTTAAAACATTCTCGCCTATAACACCAATTATTGTTGCTGTAGCACCTTTTGATATATGAGGCTCAAAACCTAATTCTTTAATTTTATCTAGCACATGATTAATGCCTTCTTGTGTAGTTCCTTTTTTTAATGTTAAAAACATCTTTTTCCCCTCTAAAATTTTAATTATTATAACTTTTCTATTATGAACAAATCTTGATTTGCTTCTATACCTGCTTTATCTTTAAATAAAACTTTTATAACTTTAAATTTAAATTGTGCCTTTATCTCATTCATAACCTTCATAGATTCTATAATACAAATAGTATCTCCTTCATCAATAATATCTCCAACATTAATAAATGGCTGTGCATCTGGCTTTGGCTTTGCATAAAAAACTCCAGCAATAGGAGATTTTATAGAATCTTTAATATTATCTTTTATATTTTCTGTCTCTGTTTTTTTAGATTCTGCACTTAATGTAGGACATTTCAATGATTGTTTTGGAGGCATATATGTGTAATTTCCAGAAGAAGTAACATCGTCAGAAAATTTCTTTATTGATATATAATGATTTTCTTCATTTAACTCAAATTCAACAACATTTCTATCTTTCATAAGTTTATCTAAAACTAAAATTTCTTCTTCAGTTGTAATTGGTCTTGTCAAAGGTTGATCTTTTTTAACCTTAACTGGATTTTGTCTATACTTTAAATATTCTAAAGCAAGTTCTGGAAATATAGCATATGTTATATAATCAGTTTCTTCTTCTATTAAACTTTCTGGAACATTTTTTTTCAAATCTGAAAATTTTGGAGCCATATCAAAAGATCTGTAATTATGATTAACTATATTATTTTCTTTTTCAATAATGTCCAAAAGTTCTTGGCTAATCGGATTTTTTGTTTTTCCATAAAAACCTTTTACAAAATCTTTGATTTCATTTGGAATCAACTTATATCTTTTTTCCATTAAAACATTATAAACTGATTGAGCTATAACCAGTTGGCTAATAGGAATTATTAATGGAGGATATCCTAAATCTTTTCTAACCTCTAAAATTTCATCTAAAACTTTAGGCAATTTATTCAAAATATTTCTTTTCTTTAATTGTTCATATAAAAATGTAAAAGATCCTCTTGTTAACTGATGTTCAAAAGAATTTTGTAAATTTATAGGAAAGGTTGTTTTATTCAAATCTTTTTTATAGCATTCATCTATAAGTTTTTTAGAAACAGCAGAAATCTTATCTTTATCTAACCCAAAACTTACATTCCCTTTTTCAACATCTTTTTCAAATATTTTTATAATATTTTCAACAGGCGGTTGTGCTGCTGGAAAAGAAAGAGGAGAAAAATTACAATCTAACCCTGCAACTCCATTTTTAATCGCTTCATAATAAGTTAAATCTGCAAAATCATTTATAGAATGGCAATGCAATCTTACAGGTAAAGCAACTTCTTCATTAAGCCTTTTTATAATTTCAACTGATACTTCTGGCAATAAAATACCAGCAGGATCTTTTATTGTTATTCCATCTACTCCCTCATTTTTTAAAGCTTTAGCATAGTCAATATAAAAATCCATATCATAGTTTGGTGCAATAGTATAACACATAACTCCTTGAACAAGAATTTTACTTTCTTTTGCAGTCTTTATTATTGATTGAATATTAGTTATATCATTTAATGGATCATATACTCTCATAGATGAAATTCCTAAATCAAAAGAACTTTTTAAAAATCTTTCTATTATTTCATCAGAAAAAGGTCTATATCCAACTAAATTTTTCCCTCTTATTATCATTTGCAAAGGAGTCTTTTTTACATTTCTTTTTATAAGTTTTAATTTATCCCATGGATTTTCATTCCAAAATTTCAAAGAAGTTTCAAAAGTTCCTCCACCCCACACTTCTAAGAATTCAAAACCACATTCATCCATATCAGCTAAAAAAGAAATAACTTCATCTATATCAAAATGTTGCCCCCAACTAGATTGTTGAGCATCTCTTAATGTCGTATCTGTTATTTTAACAATATTTTTTTTCATAATAAAAATTTTCTCCATTAAAAAAAGTTATTTTTATTTTTTTTTGTAAATTTCTAAATCTTTTATATTTTTGATTATATCTACTTTTTCAAAATCCGGCAAAGGTCTTCCTTCTATAAAAATATTTTTGCTATAAATCAAATTAAAATATTCACAATCTTTTTCATCTACAGACAAAAATTCTAAAATTTGCATTTTCCCATCTTTATAATGTATCCCACCAACATTCAAAGAATCTACAGAAATTCCTTTTTCTATTAATTCATATGCATCTTTTGGCGAAGAAACTAAAAGCATAAGCTTTTTTTTACAGTCAAAAAAACAATTATTAAATTTATTGGCTACTTCATCTATTGAATCAATATAAATCTCAATATCATTTGGAACTGCCATTTTCATCAATGTTTGTTGCATAATATCTTGTGCAACAATATCATTTGCAACAACGACACATCTAATATCTAATTTATTTAACCATCCCTCAACAACTTGTCCATGAATCAGTCTATCGTCAATTCTAAAAACTGTTATTGACATATTAAAGCTCCTTAAAAATATCCAACTTTTTTAAATTAAAAATACTTTTTTGAGTTTCAGAAAGTATATTTTCAACAAATTCTTTTATATTATTATAAATTGTCTGAACTGACAATGAATGTATAATCATAGGAAGATTAACTCCTGTTATTACATCAACATTTTTATAATTCTTCAAAATTTTTATTATTGAATTACAAGGTGTTCCTCCAAACATATCAACAAAAACTAATACTCCATCTAAAGATTCCCAATTTTTTAAACATAATTCTATTTTTTGAACTGTCCCATCTATTCCATCTTCAGGAAAAACTTCTATAGCTTCAAAATAATCTTTTTTTCCTATAATATTAAAGGCTGTTTCTTTAATTGCTGTAGACATTTTTCTATGACAAACTATTAAAACTCCTATCATAAATAAACTCCAATATTTATTTCATTACGAATTTTATAAAATTAATTATTTTATTTAAATTAAAAAAAGAAAATTTTTCAGTAAATTTTTTTAGAATGATCAATTAAATGCATTTTATATTTTTATATAAAAAAAGTCTAATTTAGTTTAATAAATTTTAAAAATTCTCTTTATAATTTTGGCTAAAATAATAGGTTCATGCCTTGCAAATATTGAATCTTTTGAAATATTATCGCCAAATAAATTTGCAACAACTTTCTTTATATTCATATTTTTGCAATCTTTATCTGTTAAATTATCCTCAACCGGATGCAAATTAGAATCCTTATATTTTTCAACAACATTTATAGGAATTTTTGAATTATCATTTACTAAAAAATAATCTACAACATTTTCGCCAAGATATTTTATCAAAATTTGCATATAATCTTTTGTTGTATATCCAACTGTTTCTCCTGGTTGCTCCATAATATTACAAACAAAAACTTTTTTTGCTTTTTTATTTTTTATTAATGCTTCTCTAATATCTTTTATTAAAATATTTGTTATAACACTTGTATAAAAACTTCCTGGCCCTAAAACTATCAAATCTGCAGATAATATTGCTTTTTCTGCAATATCAGCACATTTTATATCTTTAGGTTCTATCCAAATATCATTTATATATCCAGAATCTTTTGCTATTTGTGTTTCCCCATAAACTATCTTAGAAACATTGTTATCATATTTTTTTTCTGCTACAAGATTTATTTTTTCAAATGTTGCAGGAATAACTTGCCCATTAGTTAATAATATTTTATTGGCTTCACTTATTCCTTTTTCAAAACTTCCAAAAATATCAGACATAGCCATTATGAATAAATTTCCAAAACTATGTCCTGAAAGACTATCCATTTCTTGCCCAAAACTTTTAAATCTATAATTAAAAAGTTTTGAAAGTAAAGTATCTTTATCAGCCAAAGAAACTAAACAACTTCTTATATCTCCAGGGGGAATTATATCAAATTCCTTTCTAAGCCGACCTGAACTTCCACCATCATCTGTAACTGTTACAATAGCAGAAATATTTTTATTATATCTTTTAAGTCCCATTAGTAATGATGAAAGACCTGTTCCGCCACCTATTACAGCAATTTTCAATCTTGAAAATTTTCTCATTCTATTTCTTATATTAAAATTAAATTTTATCATTATTATTTCTCTATATCTCTATGAGATATACTTACAGCAACATCAAAATTTTCTTTAAATTTTTTAAAAATAGCATTAACAATAGAAACTGATCTATGCTTTCCTCCAGTACAGCCTATCCCTATCGTCAAATAATTCTTTCCTTCTTTTATAAACTCTGGAAGTAAAAAAGAAAGCATATCTTCTAACTTTTTTATAAATTCTTTTGTTGATTCTTTTTCCAAAACATATTTTTGAACTATTTCATCATTTCCAGTCAAATCTCTCATATCATCAAAATAATATGGATTTGGCAAAAACCTAACATCAAACATCATATCTAAATCAATAGGAATTCCATATTTAAAACCAAAAGAAACTATATTTACAATTATTCCTTTATTATTTTCAGAATTAAAATAATCTTTTACTATTTCTTTTAATCTATTTACAGATAATTTTGAAGTGTCTATTATTTTGTCTACGCTTTCTCTAATTCCTTGTAATAATTTTCTTTCTGTTTGTATATTTTTAATCAATAATGAATTTTTTCCATCAGTCAATGGATGCTTTCTTCTAGTTTCTGTAAATCGCCTGATTAAAACTTCATCATCTGCTTCAAAAAATAAAACTTTATAATTTTCTAATAAAACTTTTAATTTTTTTTGATTATTTAAATAATTTATAAGACATAAAAAATTTTTCAAAAAATCTTTCTCTCTTATATCTATTCCAAATGCAATTTTAGAAATATTGTCTTTTTCCGTATCATAAAAATTTTCTAATAAATTAGGAATAAAAGATAAAGGCAAGTTGTCTATGCAAAAAAAATCCATATCTTCCAAACAACGAATCGCAGTACTTTTCCCGGCACCAGAAATTCCTGTTATCAAAACAACTTCTTTTAATATTTTTTTTTGATTCATTTTCTTATTCCATTTTTTATAAAACTTTGTTGTATTTAAAAATTTATTTTTTATTTCCTTGTATGTCGGCTAAATGTGTGAGCATCGGTAAATATTTTTTCAATTTGTCTTTTCGCCTCTGGATATGAAATATCCAAGATTTGCTTAGCAAATGATGCGGAATCTAGAATTAGATTCCTGCTTTCACCGGAATGACAAGACGATTTACTACTAAATTACCCAACTTTAGACTTTTAATGAAACATTTTTGAATGTTTTTTTTCAAAAATTAGTTTTTTTAGTCAAAACAATAAATTTTATTTAACTTCCCCTCTTTTAGAGGGGAAGTCTGAAAAACTTTGTTTTTCGACAAGAGGTGTTTTGTTTTATTCATAAAATTTAAAAACTAAAAAAAACTACCCCGTCAACTTCGTTGCCACCCCTTCATAGAAGGGGATTTTTTTTTCAATTCCACTCTCACAGAGGGGAAGTCTGCAATTTTGCTAAAAATTGCGACAATTTGTCGGCTAAATGTGTAAACATCATTAAATTTTTAAAAATATTGCCTAATTTTCTATGATTAAGTCGTTTTTTCTGCTGAAATTTAACAGAGGTGCGAGTTTTTATCGACACAAAAGCCAGAGGAAAAATAAGTCTAAGGTAATTTATTAATTTTTTCAAATAATCCGTTATTGTCAATGACATTAAATTTTATCTTTTTCAATCAACTTTTTTCTAATCAAAAAAGTTGCAAAAAAATTTTTTCGCTCTAGTACAAAAATATAGGCTAAATATTCATTTTAGACAGGGAGTTCGCTATACTCGTTGCCAATAAGCAACTCGGACAACGCATCACTCCATCTTGTCTAAATTTATATTTCACACCTTATATTTTTGTAAGTCGCTCATAAAAAAAACTAATATAAAAA
>CAYQVV010000015.1:10010-19484 GCA_964421155.1 uncultured Elusimicrobiaceae bacterium | reverse complement strand
ATTTTAAATTGTATAAAAAAAATGTAAAATGAATAGTTTGTGATTTAAAATTTTATTTTCTAAGATTAAAAAATAAATTATATTAAAAAAGTAGACATATAGATTATGCAAAAAATACATAATTATTTATCAAAAATTTTAAAAGTAATTCTATTGCTATCTTTTTTTTCTAATATAATTTTTACTAATAATTATTTATTTTCAGAAACAAAAATTATAGATATAGAAAAAAACAATGAAAATAGTTTTTCTAATTATTTTTTATTAAAAGAAAACCAAAATGAGAAAGAACCAGAAAAAAATATAAAAAAAGAAAATATTGATTTAAAACAAAACAAAGACACAATTAATGATTTTATAACAGAAGAAGAAAAAAAAGAAAAAGTTGAAAATTCTTCAGAGGAATTTGTTAAAGATGAATTAAATATAAAAGAAACCAGTAAAGAACCTAAAGTAGAAATACAAAATTCAGCTATCAAAGACATAAATTCTGACAAAAAAGAAACTGTAAAGTTAAATATCAAAAATGATGAAAATATTCAAAATAATTCTATAGATAATATTGTAAAAAATCAAAATGATTCATTAAAAAATAAAGAAGACTCACAAAAATCTCCATTATTTAAATTAGAAAAAAAAGAAAATGATTTTTCTATCTCAAATAATTTAGATAACGAAAATTTAAAAAAGACAGAGAAAAAAACAGAAAATATTTTAAAAACTAATTTGAAGAGTGCTGGGTTAGACGCAGAAAAGCCTAAAAAAGATGAATCTTTAAAAAATAATATAATTATTGATAAAAAAAACTCTAAAACAAAAGTTGTAAACAAACTTCAAGAAGATTCAAAAAACAGTTTAAAAATCTCTAATATTCAAAATTTTGAAGATACAATTGTTTGGAATAAAGATGTTTATAGAAATATAAGATATGCTAGAGAAAATGGTATTTATAAAAAACAAGAATCTTTTTTGTCTCCAGATATAGATTTAGCTTATATAGAAGAATACAGATCTAAAAATATTGATAAAATTAAAACGGATATAGATCAATCCTTAATACAAATGAATTTGCCTTATCAATCTAAGTTATCAATTTCTGGTAGAAAAATGGTTGCTTTTGATTATGGTATTATAAATTATAAAAGTGATAATAAATCGGACCAGACAGAAAGTCCAACAGATATAAAGTCTGGTGTAGATATGAGACAAGAAATGCAATTAAGGGTTAAAGGTAAAATAGGGAATAAAATCACAGTAAATGTTAATTATGACGATTCTGAAGAGGTTGACAAACAAGATATTTCTATAGTTTACAAAGGCTATAAAAAGGGAGATTTAATAAAAGAATCCGAAGATGGAATAGAGCAAACTTTTGCAAATGATGATGAAGTGATAGAAGAAGTTGCTTTTGGAGATATATTACTTGAAATACCGCAAACAGAATTTATTGGATATAAAAGGACTATTTTTGGTTTAAGGATGAAAGCAAAATATAATAGATTTAATTTGTTGGCAGTCGGGTCTCAAACAGAAGGAATTGTTGAAAAAAAAGAATTTAAAGGAAATACCTCTGAAGAACATAAATTAATAGATGATAAATCATATATAAAAAGAACTTATTATAAAATGTATTTTGATGATTCTCAGTTTTCACAAGATTTTCCAATTCAAAAAGGTTCAGAGGAAATATATCTGTTTGATCAAACAAGTACGACTTCAGGATATACTCTTTATGAAAAAGATATTGAAAAGTATGGTGGAGGGCTAGATAAAACTTATAAAATGAAAAAATTGCAAGCAGGAACAGATTATGAAATAGATACGGTTGATGGTATTTTAAAACTAAAAAAATATATATCTTCAAATTATGTAATTGCTGTTGATTATGTTAATAAAAATGGACAAAAACTTTCTGCTAGCAATAATAAAATTAAATATTTAAAAGATGAGTACAATAATTCTTCAATTAATAATGAAATAAAATGGTATTATGATTTGGGAAATACTAATATTAAAAGAGGAGATTTAGGAACGGATTTTATTTTCAGAGTTATAGATGCTAATGATAGTATAATTTCAAATTTTGATTATAATAGTATAGATATTGATTATTATAATGGAGTTCTAAAATTTAAAAAAGAAAGACCTTTTAATACTTTGAATGGAGATATTTATACCAGTGAAAGTGCATCAACTAAATATAGAATAGAAGTTCAATATTCTTATGAAAGATCTAGCAATTCAACTTTTATGATAGGAAAAACAATAGTAGAAGGATCAGAAAGTGTAGTATTAAATGGAAAAAAATTAACAAAAGACGAAGACTATATTATTGATTATGATATTGGTTTTATAACTTTGCTAAATACAGAACAAATTACATCTAATTCTCTTTTAGAAATTACTTATGAGTATTTACCATATGGTGGTCAGTATAAACAGACATTATTAGGTGGAAGATTAGAATATAGAGCTGATGATTATAATTATTGGGGAATTTCTGGACTTTATAGCACAGCTCAAAATGTTTCAGAAATTCCTAGTGTTTACAGTCCTCCTAAAAGTGTTATTTTAATGGATTCTGATATGAGTTTCAAATTAACAAAAGAGCAAACTAAAATGCCTTTTGATGTTACAGTGAAAGGCGAAGTTGCAAAAAGTATCCAAAATCCAAATATCTTTGGAAAAGCATTAATAGATAACATGGAAAGCATATCTGATCTAGATGCGCCTAGTCTAAACAAAGATTATTGGCAAATTGCTTCAAATCCTAATAAAAAACCTCTTTTAGATTTATCTAAATATGAATTATCTAATGAGGATATAGACTTAAGAACAATTAATCCAAAAGTTAATTTAGATAAAGAAAAAAAAGTAGAAACTCTTGGTATGAAAATTAATAATTTAGATGCTAATGAACAAGTTTCTATAGTTTATAAATTGAGCAACGAAGGATTAAATTATTCTGAAAAAAGTTATTTAGAAACTTGGATTTATGCAGATGAAACAATGTATGATTCAAAGGCTTCAATTTATTTTAGATATGGTGGAATTGATGAAGATGTAGATTCTACGGGTGGTTTTTCTGAAATAACAGGCAGATGCGGAATAGGAGATCCTAAAACAGAAGATATTAACAAAGATGGACTTTTAAATGTAGGAGAAGATATTGGTTGGCTCTACTCTCCTATAGGAATAGGTAAGGCAGTTAGAATTGGAGCTGGAAATGGAAAAATAGATACAACAGATTTAAATGGTAATGGCATATTAGATGGAGATGATGGGAAAGGTGGAGAGTTTAAAACTTTAATAGATGAAGATGGAAAAGAATATACAACAGTAGATTGGCAAGGATGGAAAAAATTTGTTATTCCATTAGGCATTACTTCTTCAAATAAAACTCAATGGGAAACTATAAAAAATATAAGAATAACTATTTCTAATAATAATTCAATAAAAAAAATAAATGGAAATTTAAAATTTTATGAAATTGCAGCAACTGGAAATAAATGGTCAGAAGTTACAAAAAATCCTACTACAGGGACTTTTGATTTTAAAGTTAAATCTGTAGATGAAGAAAGTGATTCAGAATATATTTCTATAGCAAATGCTCCAGAAACAAAAGGGACATATGAAAGCCTTTATAAAAATACAACAGATTCTAATGAAATAAAAGAAAAAGCTCTTTCTTTGCAATATTATAATTTACCAGCTGATGGATCAGGATATACTTCACAAACT
This sequence comes from uncultured Elusimicrobiaceae bacterium, assembly GCA_964421155.1. Classification (GTDB taxonomy): domain Bacteria; phylum RUG730; class RUG730; order RUG730; family RUG730; genus CAYQVV01. The sequence goes on along the minus strand of CAYQVV010000015.1, from coordinate 15,743 downwards.
TTAACTAGTACTAAAAAATATGATTTTTCTAAATATGAAAAAATTAAATTTTTTTTATATGGAGATGGAAATAATGAAGAATTTTTTATAGATTTTGGTGCAGATAGTTCTAATTATTTTGAATATACAAAAAAAATTGATTGGCAAGGATCGTGGGAGATCCCAGAAATTAGTTTAGATGATACTAAAAATAATATTACTGGAGAATCAAAATTAGATGGTATTCCAGATGGATTTACATCATATGTAGGCTCCCCAAGATTAGATAATATAAAGTATATAAGAATAGGTATTAGAAATAAAACTACTAAAGAAATTTATAAAGGGAAAATATATGTTAATGATATTTATTTGGAAGGTGCTATAGAAAAAACAGGAAGTGCTTATAAAACAGAATTAATTTTAGATCTTCCAAAAGATATAAAATTATCAGGAAATTACAAGCATGTAGGATCAGATTTTGAAACCATAACTACAGGTAGCCAAAGTGATGATTTGTTAGGTATGAGTAGTATAACCTCTGGAAGGGAATTAGATAGTTATTCTGGAAAAATAGAAATAAATACTTTCAAAAATTTCAAAACAGCTTTTGAGATGAATAAAGAAAAAAAAGTAACTCCACAAGATTTTTTAGGAGTATTTAGTATTTTAGAAGAAGGAAAAACAGAAACTGAAAGTAAAATTTTAACAACTTCTTTTCAAAAGGAAAAATTGCCCACAGTTTCTTTTTATTATTATACTGGGGAAGGAACTTTTTATGATTTAAATTTATCTACAGAAACTGCAAGTTTGTATGATATAAGGGAATTTCAAAAAAAAGATATATATCAAGTTAGAACAGACTATAATATTCCTTTAAGCAATAAATTTTATAGTCAAAAATTATATTTTGATTATAAACAGGAAAAATTATCAAGTGATCTTTTCAAAAAAGATATCGGAACACAATCTTCGGCAGATGATTATGACTTGAAACAATTATCAGAAGAATATACATTAGGAACAGACATTAAAATTTTAGATAAGTTACTTTTAAAACCTAAATATGTTTTTTTAGAAAATACAGAAAATATAGAAGATATTAAATGGTATCCTAAAAAAAAGCAGGAAAAAGCTGTATTAAATTCTGATGTTGAGCTACTTAAATGGCTGAGACCTAGTTTTGAATACAATGTCTCAAAAAAAGAAGATTATAATATAGATTATTCAAAAATAAAAACTTCTACAACAACAACCAAAGATTTATATTTAGAAAATTCTGGGAATGTATCTTTAGAATTATATGCAAAATCTATATTTCCAAAATTTAGACAAATACAATCAATGTCTTTAACTTCAAAATATGAAATAAAAGATATTAATGCTTGGGATGATGTTGATGGAGAATATTCTTTTGTAGATAAATGGTTTACTAGGAATTTAGGTTTTTCAGAAAATATGATATTAGAAAAATTGGAAATTGGTAAACAGTCATCTTTTTCAAAACAAGATATTTCTAGTTTTTCTTTAAAATATAATCCTTTTGATTTTATTAAAGATAATAAAATATGGAAAAGAACAATAAAAAGTTTAAATACTAGAACTTCTTATCAAAATACAATAACTGATGATTTATCAACCAGAACTAGAACTACTATTTTACCAGAATTTTTGTTTGAAATAAGAGAAATAGAAAATTTAATGTGTTTAGAAAGATTTGTATCAAATGGAGAAGTTACTACACAGATTTTAAAAAAACAAGAATATAGTAATTTGATATATGATAAATTGACAAATAATTTAGATACTAAGTATAGATTTAGATTATTAAAAAAATTAGATTTTTCTTTAAATTATAAAAAAGAAAATTATCAAGAATATAATTTAGCAAAAGATGCAAATAATGAAAAAACAAAAGAGGTTGATATAATAAAACAAGCTGTTCAAATGAGTTTCAATTATTCAATTTGGAGATTTACAACAAAATATGAACAAAATAAAGAAAATGAAATATTGATAAATGCTGACTTGCAATGGTTAACAGAAGATGTAATAAGTTTTAAAGTTAATGCAGATTTTAATTTAGAAAAAGGTTTAAAAATTCCATTATTGAAAAAAATTATAAAAATAGATAATAGAGTAAAGTTTGATACAGAACTAAAAAATAGAAAAAGAAGAAGCGATGTTTTAGAAGATAATAAAAATATTTACGATATTATTTTAAACGGAGAATATAATATTAGTTCTAATTTTCAGATTAAGTTAGGATTAAAATATTCAATGGTAGATTTTATTTTAAAAGAAAAAAGCAATTATGATGCAATTCAAGTAAGTACAGAAGCATCTATTATTTTTTAAAATATAAAAAAAATAAATATAAATAAATTTTAATTTAATTTTTTATTTAAAATTGTTATAATCTTTAAACAAAAAAATCAAAAAAATCTATAAACACAAAAATTTCATAAAAAATAAAAAAAAAGAGGAATCATTTTGAATATTTTAATTATAAATGGACCTAATTTAGGATTATTGGGAAAAAGAGAGCCAGAAATCTATGGGAATTTAACTTTAGAAAACATAATATCAAATGTTCAAAAAAAAGTAGATGAAATAAATGAAAATAAATATAAGCAAAATAAAATTAAATTATTTCATTTTCAGTCAGATATAGAAGGTGAAATAGTCAAAAAAATAGGTGAAGCATGGACTAAAGATAATATTGATGGAATTTTGATTAATCCAGGAGGATATACTCATACAAGCATTGCAATTCATGATGCAATAAAAGCAAGCAATTTAAAAGCAATAGAAATACATTTATCTCATATTTATAAAAGAGAAGATTTTAGGCATACCTCTATAATTTCCAGTGCTTGTGTAGGTCAAATATCTGGATTTGGAGATTATGGGTATATTTTAGGCTTGTATGCAATTTTAAATATAAAAGAAAAAGAGATTCAAAAATGAAAAAAAATTTTTTTGTATTAACTTTCATATTATTTTTAAATTTTTTTTATGCAAATATATTTTGTAATGATAATAAAATAGAAATTTTAGCAAACACAGGAGGTGTCATAACAGAAAAAGATTATAATGAAAAAATAGATGTTATAAAAAATATAGAAGGGACAAATGCTAAATCATCTAATATAGAAAATGATATCTTAGACTTATCTCCAAACTTTGTAGCATCTGAAAATTTAATAAAAGATAATCAAAAAAGTAATGAAGATTTTAAAGCAAAACAAGAAAATAAAATTTCTAGAGAAATTTTGGAGGATTCAAAAGAAAATGAGTCAGATTCAGGATTGATGATTGTTTATGATTTTTGGCTAGATGAAAATTTTTTGGTAAACAGTTACAATGTTTCTTATTTAGCATTAGAAAAATCGCTTTTAGAAAACTATAATTCTTTAAAATTTATTCATAATAATGCTAAAAATTTTTGTATAGTTCTCGGAGTTCAAAGTCCTTTACTTGATTTTATAATACTAGAAAAAGAACTTATAAAAAATCAATATATTACACATAACAAAAACATTATTAAAAATTCTCAAATTATAGATAGTTTGTTAATGCAAAAATTATCTATAGAAGACAAAAAATATATATTAAATAAAATAAAAATATTTCCCAAAAATGTAGATGAAAAACTTTCAAAAAATAACAAAATTTTAGATTTATATAATAATTTGAAAATGTTAGATATTGATTATTCTATTTTAAATTCTACAGAAACGGCTTCTATAGAAACATATATACAAAGTTTAAAAATAGATAATCAATTTTTTTTAGAGGCTTTAGTTTTTTATAATATTTTATGGCTTGATGAAGAATCTTTGAATAATGAAAAAATTGATAAAATACTTATGGATCCGAATTATAAAATTACCAAAGAAGATTTGAAATTTATAAAAATATTAAAAAATAACAAAATAGAAGCAGCAGTTAATTTTTTTGTAAATATTCCAGAAAAATGGTCTTATATAGTTTATCCGTATTATAATCCAAAGCTGGATATTCTAGCAAGTAACTCTTTAAGTAATTATTTTGGAAATTATTTAAAAACAAATATTAGTATTATAAATGATGCAGCATGGCAAATAGCAAAAAGTTTTAAAAGCATAAATAATTTTTATTTAAATACAGAAAAAAAATATCAAAATCATAAATTTTCTTCAGGACTTATTACCTCTTTAGATTATATAGATAAAAATATATTAAAAATTTTAAGTGTTAGAAATTATGAATTTGTATTAAATAAAGGAGATTATTTTTATGAATATGAACCTGTTATTTTAACTGGTTTTGGGGCAAATCCTGGAAAAAATATTTGTTTATTTTTCGAAAATATAGATTTTTATACAGATGGAAATATGGAAAGTATAATAAAAAATTTTACAAAGGAAGTTGTGACTTTTAGAACAAAAAATTTAGATGCCATTTTAATTTTAAATAAAGATAAATTAAAAACTAAAGGAATAACTGTTGAGCAATATAGCAATTTTTATGATTTGTTATTTTCAGAATTAATAAAAAATAAGAGCATAAATTTTATTTCTATAGAAAATTTTAAAAATAAAATAATAAAATCTGTAAAATCAAAAAAATCGGTAAAAAACGAAGAAATGTTGAGAGATAAAGAACTTTTTAAAAATAGATTTAAAAGTGTTAATTTAGACGAACAAGAATTTATGATGAATGCAGATTATATGGTAAAATATTTGGAAAAAGATGTTCTGGAAAATTATTGGTTTATTATAAAATTGTTAAAAAGAGAATTAGAAGTTAAAAAAAATAAAAAAGAAATAGATATGAATGTTTATTTAGAAAATATAAATAATATTTATAGACTAGAAAGTAGATATTTTTTGGAAATAATTGCTTCTAATACTCAAAAAGAAAATTTTTCATATAATAATTTAAAAATGGAAATGAAAAAAATTTTATATAACTTAGAAAAAGCCACAAATATTAATATGGAAGATTTAAAAAATGTTAACTTAAATCAAACTTTTCAAAATTTAAAAAATATAAAAGTAGATGAATTTTTAAAAATATTTTATTACAAAGAAAATAAAGGTTTTAGATTAGAAGACTCTTTAAATGACGATTATGGAGATGGAAATTATTTCTATCCTACAAAAAAATATATAAAAAAAGGCAGCTTAGACTTAAAAGCTTTAAGTGTTATAAATAGCCTTAATATGTTAATGTTTAGAGTTGAAATGAGAAATTTTAATAAAAAAGATTTAGATATACTTAAAAATAAACAAATAGATATATATATTGATATCAATTCAAAAATGGGTGTAGGGAATACAAATCTTTTACCAATGAGAAATGCTTTTACTGAACCAATAAATGCTTGGGAATATGCTATTTCTATTAATCAAGATGGAGCTATTTTATATATAACAGATATCAATGGTAATATAAAAAAAATTAAAGATTTAGATTTAAAATTAGATTATGAAAATAATTTTTTGATTGTATATATTCCAAAAAATATTTTAGATGGAGATATATATTCTTGGAAATATATAATTTTGTCTTGTGGATATGATGAATTGTCAAAGACAATAATTAAAGTTGATTCACAAGTTTCAGAAAATAATTTTGCTGGAAGAACTGATTTGTATCAATCAAATATTATAGATATAATTCTTCCTCAAGGAAAATCACAAACTGAAATATTAAAAGCAAAATCTGATATTGCCAAAATTCCAGCTATTTCAGTAAAAAAAGAAG
>CAYQVV010000015.1:0-9910 GCA_964421155.1 uncultured Elusimicrobiaceae bacterium | reverse complement strand
AAAAATGGAATAGTTGTTTGTTTAACTGCAACTCCAGAAAAAATTTTTGAAAGAATAAAACATGATCAATCAAGACCTCTTTTAAAAGTTGAGAATCCATTGCAAAAAATTAAAGAAATGCTAGAGATAAGAAAACCATTTTATGAAAATTGTAATTATTCTATTGATACAACAGATTTATCTGTAAAAGAAATTGCAGAGAAAATCAAAAATTTAAGACCATATATAATTCCAGTCAATTTGGAAAAAAATTCTTATAATATTTATATTGGAGATATTTCCAATTTAAAAAATTTTTTAAAAAAAGATAATACAAAAGGGTTAATTATCTCTGATCAAAAAGTATTTAATTTATACCCAAGAAATACAAATGATACTAATAATATTTATACTTTTTTAGGTTCTTTTTTTTCAGATAATAAAAAAGAAAATGAATATATTCATAGTGTAAATATAGATACAAAAAATGATAAAACCAGAAGTGAACAATATAAGGGATTTGATGAAATAAGAGCAATTTATTTAGTATGTTCTACTGAAAAATTAGATAGAAAATCTGTTATAATTGCTTTTGGTGGAGGAGTCGTTGGAGATATGGCAGGATTTGTAGCCTCAACATATCTAAGGGGAATAGATTTTATTCAAATACCTACCACTCTTCTTGCTCAAGTTGATGCTAGTATTGGAGGGAAAACAGGTTTTGATTTAGAGTTTGGAAAAAATCTTGTTGGAACATTTTATCAACCGAAACTTGTTTGGATAGATCCTAATTTTTTAAAAACATTAGATGATAGAGAATATAAAAACGGATTAGCTGAAGTGATAAAATATGGGTTTATTTATAAAAATTGTTATATGGAAGAAAATTTTTGGAATTTTTTATGTGTAAATATTGATAAAATTTTAGAAAGAAATGATGATGATATTTTAAAAAAAATGTTACTTCTGTCTGCTCAAGCAAAAGCGAATGTCGTTTCTGCTGATGAAAAAGAAGGCAATTTACGAAAAATTTTAAATTTCGGACATACTTTAGGGCATGCTATAGAAACTTATCAAAATTATACAGGATTAAAGCATGGAGAAGCTGTAGCATTAGGAATGTATTTTGCTACTTATTTGTCATTAGAAATGAAATTTTGTGATAAATCTGTTGTGACTGAACTTTTGAAATTATTAAATAAAACTGGTTTTGAAATAGAAAATTGGAAAAAAGACATTTTTAGCAAAGAATTTGTTTTTGATAAAATTATTGAAATAATGTCTCATGACAAAAAAATGTCAGCAGGAAAAGTTGATTTCATTTTGCCTTTTAAAACTTTAGGTGAAGTAAAAATAGAATCTTTAGATTTAAATTTTATAAAAAATATGTTAATAAAATGGTCAAAAGGAGAAAAAGATGGAGAAAATTAAATCGGTTGATCCAAAAGTTTATGAAGCAATAATGAATGAAAAAAACAGACAAAATTCTAAATTAGAATTGATTGCATCAGAAAATTTTGTAAGCGAAGCTGTAATGGAAGCTCAAGGTAGCTGTTTAACAAATAAATATGCAGAAGGATATCCTGCAAAAAGATATTACGGCGGATGTGAATATGTAGATGTTGTAGAAGATTTGGCCATTTCTAGATTAAAAGAAATATTTGGATGCGAGTTTGCTAATGTTCAGCCTCATTCTGGAACAAGTGCAAATATTGCTGTTTTACTTAGTGTTTTAAATTTTGGAGATACTGTAATGGGAATGGATTTATCTTGTGGAGGGCATTTATCACATGGGCATCCAATGAATTTTTCTGGAAAATATTTTAATATTGTTCCATATGGAGTTTCAAAAGATACTGAAATGATAAATTATGATGAAATGGAAAAAATAGCTGTAGAAAATAAGCCTAAAATGATTATTTCTGGAGCTAGCGCATATACTAGAACTATAGATTTTAAAAGAATAAAAGAGATTTGCGATAAAGTTGGAGCATATATGATGGTTGATATTGCACATATAGCTGGACTTGTTGCTACTGGACTTCATCCTTCTCCAGTGCCTTATGCAGATTTTGTGACTACAACAACTCACAAAACATTGAGAGGACCTAGAGGTGGAGTTATAATGGCAAAAGAAAAATATGCTGCTGAAATAAATAGAATTGTTTTTCCTGGAATTCAAGGCGGACCATTAATGCATGTTATTGCAGCAAAAGCTGTAGCTTTTCAAGAAGCTTTATCAAGTGATTTTAAAGTTTATCAAAAACAAATAGTAGATAATGCAAAAGCACTAGCAGATGAATTAAAAAACAGAGGCTACAGGCTTGTATCAGGTGGAACAGATAATCATTTAATGCTTGTAGATGTTTTAAAATCTAAAAATATAACAGGAAAAGAAGCTGAAAAGGTTTTAGATAAAGCTGGAATCACAACAAATAAAAATACCATTCCTTTTGATACAGAAAAACCTTTTGTAGCAAGTGGAATCAGACTTGGAACACCTGCAGTAACAAGTAGAGGAATGAAAACTCTAGATATGAAAAAAATAGCTGAATTTATAGATTTGGCATTAACCAACAAAGATGATGAAAACAAGCTTAATGATATAAAAAATCAAATACAAAATATGCTTGTAAATAATTTTCCTCTTTATAAATAATTTTCTAAATTAGTTGAAAAATTTTTTTTTGTCATTCCGCCAGTGACGATTTATCGTCCTGTCCGAAGGAAATGCGGAATCTAAAATTTTTAGATTCCTGCTTTTGCAGGAATGACAATTTTTTCACAGAAATGACTTTTTTTTAAAATATTTATTAAAATTAAAGGATTTGTATTATGATAAAAATAGCGATGATTGGTGCTTGTGGAAGAATGGGGCAAAAAATTTTAGAGCTTATAAGTAAAGAAAAAGATATTTTTGAAGTAGTTGCAGCTATAGACTCTAGTAATAACAGAAATATTGGGCAAAAAGTTTTCATAGAAGATTCGTTTTCCGATTTGATTTATACCTCAAATTTAGAAGAAATTATGGAAAAAATAGATGTAGCAATAGATTTTACAATTCCTAATGCGACTATGAATAATTTAAAGATTTTTGAAAAATATAAAAAAGCATTGGTTATTGGTACAACAGGTTTTAATAATGAGCAAATTGAAACAATAAAAAATGCTTCACAAAATATGCCTATAGTTTTGTCTCCAAATATGAGTATAGGAGTAAATGTTTTTTTTAAAGTTTTAGCTGAAACAACAAAATTATTAAAAGATTATGACATAGAAATTATGGAAATACATCATAACCAAAAAAAAGATTCGCCTAGCGGAACTGCTATGAAAATTGCAGATATTATATTAGAAAATACAGATAGAAATAGAAATAATTTAATATTTGGAAGAGAAGGGCTTGTTGGAGCCAGAACAAAAGAAGAAGTTGGAGTTCATGCAGTTAGAATGGGAGATGTTGTTGGAGAGCATACTGTATTTTTTTGTGGGAATAATGAAAGAGTAGAAATTGCTCATAAAGCACATACTAGAGATAATTTTGCAGGTGGAGCAATCTTAGCAGCTAAATGGCTTAAAAACGAAGAGAAAAAAACAGGCTTTTTTGATATGTTTGATGTTTTAGGATTAAAAAATTAGATATAAAAAAGGATATTATTTTAAAATGGAAAATAATAATCTAAAAAATAAAATTTTAGAATTAAAAAAGAAAAAAAATGCGATAATACTTGCTCATTTATATCAGTTTCCAGAAGTTCAAGAAATTGCTGATTTTGCCGGAGATTCTTATGGTCTTAGCAAGACTGCAAATGAAACTGATGCTGATGTTATAGTTTTTTGTGGAGTTCATTTTATGGCTGAAACTGCATCTATTATCTGTCCAAATAAAACTGTTTTACTTCCAGAGATAGAAGCTGGATGTCCTATGGCTGAAATGATAAAACCAAAAGATTTACAAAAATTAAAAGATAAGAACCCAAATGCTATAGTTGTTACTTACATAAATTCTACAGCAGAAATAAAAGCTATGAGCGATATAGTTTGTACTTCTGCAAATGCAGTTAAAATAGTTAAAAATCTACCTTCATATCAAAAAGATATAATTTTTATTCCAGATAAATATTTAGGTAGTTTTGTCGCAAAAAATAATCCTGATAGAAATATAATTTTATTTGATGGATATTGTAATGTGCATTCAAAAATTTTGTCAGATGATGTGAAAAATTTAAAAGAAAAATATCCAAAGTCTATAATTTTAGTTCATCCTGAATGTAGAGGAGAAGTTGTTGATATGGCAGATGAAGTTTTGTCAACAACAGGAATGATAAATTTTGCAAAAGATTCTAAAGAAAAAGAATTCATTGTCTGCACAGAAATTGGAATAATGTATAAATTACAAAAAGATAATCCTGATAAAATTTTCCATCATATTTCCAAATTGGCAGTTTGTCCTAATATGAAAAAAACAACCTTAGAAAAAGTATTATTTTCTTTAGAGGATATGAAATATATAATAACTGTAGATCAAAAACTTGCAAAATCAGCAAAATGTGCTATAGATAATATGTTTAAATACTCAAAATAAAGAGGAGCTGTTTATATGGATTATTTTAAATTTTTTAGTATCTTTCTAGGAATCATAGGAATTTTATTTTTAATTTTCTATAAAAAGAAAAGTATTGATATAAAAGCATTTTACCCAAAGCAAAACTCTAAATGGATTTTTATTGCATTTTGGGTGGATATTGTATGGGTAATTTATTCTTGGTATTTAGTAGCAATAGACTTTAAAAAATTTACTAGCTTTTTTGCAATAATTATGACTATAGGTTTTATAAAAATATTTTCTATGTTGTTTTTTTATAAAGAAACTACATCTATTTTATGTTCTGAAAAATTAAATGAATTTCCTGTTTTAAAAATAAAAACTTTAGACTTTAAAATGATAGATTTAATTTGTGCTTCTTTTTCTTTTTTATTATTATTTTTGGGATTTTTTGTTTATTAAAAATTTTTTAATTCCTTGTCTTAAAATTTATAGTCCTATTTTATATCGGATTATTGATATTTTTATTGACAAGGAATTTTTTATATATTATAATTAGCACTCAAAGATAAAGACTGCTAATATTTGGAATAAAAAATAAAAAAAATTTATATAAAAAAAATAAAATTATGGTTAATAAAATATTAACAGACAGGCAAAAATATTTATTGCAATTAATAATAAATGAATACATAAAAACAGGAAAACCAGTTAGTTCTAAATTTATATGTTCAGAATATGATATAAAATACAGTTCTGCAACTATTAGAAACGAAATTGCTCTTTTAGAAAAAGATGGATATTTGTCTCAACCTCATATATCAGCAGGAAGAATTCCGACAAATGACGGATATCGATATTATGTTGATTTTTTAACTAATATACAAAAAGTTACTAAAAAAGAAGAAGATAGAATAAAAAACGAGTTTAATTCTAGAATAAATGAACTTGACAAAATAATGCAACAGACTTCAAAAATGCTAGCAATGGTTAGCGAATTTGCTGGATTTTCAATATCTAGTAATATGAATGAAAGTAAAATAGCATATATTCAACTTTCAAATATTGGAGACTCAGAAAATAAAATTTTATTTTTGGTAGTAACAGAAGATAATATTGTAAAACATAGAATTATAGAAACAGAATATAAATTGGATTTATCAAAAATAAGATATTTAACAGAAATATTTAATGATAAATTTAAAGGCAAAAGGCTTTCCGATTTTACAAAAACAGCTATAAATATTGTTCTTGAAGAACAGAAAAAAAATGAAGATATGATTGTTTTTGTTCAAGATTTGATAGAAAATTTACAAAATATTGTTGAAAAAAAACTTTATTATTTAGATGAAAGTCCAAATTTTATGAACAATATAGATTTTGACGATGAAGTATATCAAAATCTTAAAAATAAAGAATTGTTGTCAGAAATTTTAGATGATGCGATTTCTACTTCAGTTGAAAATGATAATTCTGGCAATAATATAAAAATTTATATTGGAAATTTAGAGTCTAACAATTTGTTAAAAAATTGTAGCATAATTACAAATACATACAAAATAGGAGATAAGCCTGTGGGAGTATTTGGAATAATTGGACCAAAAAGAATGAATTATGACAAAATGATAGGACTTGTAGAATTTATAGCAGATATGTTAAATAAATTAATAAAATCTGAGAAATAAAGGTGGAGAAATAAATGAAAGAAGAAAATAATAAAAATTGTTGTTGCAACAAAAACAATGAAGCAAATATTGATGAACAAAAAAACTGTGAATGTAAATCAGAAGAAGATAAAGAATGTAGTTGCAGTGAAAATGAAATTAAAATAGAAACTGCTTTATCTACAGAAGAAATTTTGAAACAAGAAATAGAAAAAATTCAATCAGAAAGTAAAGAAAATTTAGATAAATTTATGAGACTTAATGCAGAATTTGTTAATTATAAAAATAGAGTTGAAAAAGAAAAAATGGAATTTGTAAAATATGCAGGAAATGCAACAATGAAACTTTTATTACCATTTTTGGATACTTTTGACAGTGCATTAAAATGTGAACATAAAAATATAGAAGACTGTGTTAAAGGTTTTCAGTTAGTTTATAATTCGCTTTTTGATATTTTGAAAAAAGAAGGATTAGAAATAATAAAAACTGAAGGCGAAAAATTTAATCCAGAATTTCACGAGGCAATAGGTTTTGATAAAAATGAAGATTTAGATGAAGATGTTGTAACGGTTGAATTGCAAAAAGGTTATAAGCTAAAAGATAAAGTTTTAAGACATTCAATGGTTAAGGTTAATAAAAAATAGAGGCATAAAATAATGAAAAATATACCTTTTATAGATGATATTATTAGTAATATTGTTTCTTTATGCCAGCCAGAGCAAATAATATTATTCGGATCATTTGCAAGAGGAGATAATAAAGAAACAAGTGATATAGATCTCTTGATACTTAAAAAAGATTTGAAAAATAACAGAGAATTGACAAATTTATTATACAAGGCTTTTTTTGAAAACAACATTTCTATTCCTATAGATTTAGTTGCAGTTGATTATGATAAATATCATGATTTGAAAAATGATATTGGTTATATTTATCAAACAATTGCAAAAGAAGGAGTTGTTTTATATGGATAGCTATCAAATCTGGATAAGAAGAGCTGAAAGTAGTATGGCATTATCAAAAATGCCTAAAAATGAAGCAGTGTTTTATGAAGATTTGTGCTTTCAAGCTCAACAGGCAGTTGAAAAAGCTTTAAAAGGTTTATTGGTTTTTTACAAAGTGCATCCAGACAAAACACATAATTTGGTAGTTTTATTGCATAGATTATCAAAGTTTACAAATATCCCAAATGAAATAAAAGAGATATTTTTTTTGACGAGCTATTCAGTAGAAATGAGATATCCCGGAGATTACGCACCAGTAGAAAAAGAAGAGTATGAGCAAACAATAAAAATTGCAGAAAATTGTTTAAATTGGGTCAAAGAAAAAATAAATAATTAACATATTTAGGAGGAAAACAAAATGGCTAAGATTATCGGTATTGATTTAGGGACATCTAACTCAGCTGCATTCGTATTAGAAGGAGGGAAACCAACAATAATACCTAGTGCAGAAGGAACAAGCATTGGTGGAAAATCATTTCCATCGTTCGTAGCTTTTACGAAAGACGGTGAGCTCTTGGTCGGAGAACCAGCAAGAAGACAAGCTGTCGTAAATCCAGATGGAACAATAATTGCTGCAAAAAGAAAAATGGGAGAAGATTTCAAGTTTAAAGTTCATGGAAAAGAATATACTCCACAGCAAATTTCAGCATTTATATTGCAAAAAATTAAAAAAGATGCAGAAGCTTTTCTAGGCGATAAAGTTGAAAAAGCAGTTATAACAGTTCCAGCTTATTTTAATGACAATCAAAGGCAAGCAACAAAAGATGCTGGCACAATCGCTGGACTTGAAGTTGTTAGAATTATAAATGAGCCAACAGCAGCAGCTCTTGCATATGGACTTGACAAAAGCGACAAAGAAAGAAAAATTTTGGTTTTTGACTTAGGTGGAGGAACTCTTGATGTCACAATTATGGAAATGGCAGGTGGAGTTTTTGAAGTAAAATCAACAAGCGGAGATACAAAGCTTGGTGGAACAGATATGGACAAAGTAATAATTGACTATATCGCAGATGAATTTAAAAAAGAAAGCGGAATAGATTTGAGAGGAGACTCAATGGCTATTCAAAGATTAAGAGAAGCAGCAGAAAAAGCAAAAATAGAACTTTCTACAACTCTTGAAACAGATATAAATTTACCATTTATTTCAGCAGATGCTACAGGTCCAAAACATTTGAATATGAAATTTAGAAGATCAAAATTAGATGAATTGGTTATGCCTATTGTTGCAAGATGTAAGGCTCCAATAACACAAGCATTGCAAGATGCAAAATTAACAGCAAATGACATTGCAAACATTATTATGGTCGGTGGACCAACTAGAATGCCAATCGTTCAAAAAATGGTTGAAGAATTTGTTGGAAGACCTATAGAAAGAGGTGTTGATCCAATGGAATGCGTTGCAATGGGAGCTTCTATTCAAGCTGGAGTTTTAACAGGAGAAGTAAAAGATGTTCTTCTTTTAGATGTTACTCCATTATCTTTGGGGCTTGAAACTTTAGGTGGAGTATTTACAAAATTAATAGAAAGAAATACTACTGTTCCAACAAAAAAAAGCCAAGTTTTCTCAACAGCTGCAGATAATCAAAATGCAGTAAGTATTAGAGTTTTGCAAGGTGAAAGAGCAATGGCAAACGATAATGTTGAGTTAGGAAAATTTGATTTGCTTGGAATTCCGCCAGCACCTAGAGGAATTCCTCAAATTGAAGTTACATTTGACATAGATGCAAACGGAATAATCCATGTTTCTGCGAAAGATTTGGGAACAGGAAAAGAACAAAGTATAAAAATCACAGCTTCTTCAAAATTAACAGATGAAGAAATAGATCAAATGGTAAAGAATGCTGAAAAATTTGCAGAAGAAGATAAAAAGAAAAAAGAAGGAATAGAAGTTAGAAATGTCGCAGATTCTTTAGTTTACCAAACAGAAAAATCTTTGACAGAGCACGGAGATAAAGTTACAGCTGATGAAAAATCTGCAATAGAGAAAGCTTTGAATGATTTAAAAGAATCTTTAAAAGGCGATAATAATGACGATATAAAAGCTAAAACTGAAGAATTACAAAAAGCTTCATACAAGCTTGCAGAAGCGATTTATAAACAAGCAGCAGAAGCTCAACAAGCTGGACAAGCAAATCCAAATGCTGGAGAACAAACAGAATCTACAGAAAAAAAAGACTCAGACAATGTAGTTGATGCAGATTTTGAAGAAAAGAAATAAATCCCTGTAGAGGCGCGATTAATCGCGTCTCTATATTAAATTTTTTTAAATTTTTAAAAGGCTTGCTAGAAATAGCAGGTCTTTTTTTTATGCTTTATTTTAATAATAAAAAATATTTTAAACTAAATTTATATTTGGAGTTGTATCTTAAAAGTCTTATACAAATATACAAATTTATGATATTAAAAAAATTAAAATCATAATAAAAAGTCTCTAAATACGATTTTTGATTGCTCGTTATGTATAGGGGACAATAGAAAAAATTGCTTTATTTGATGATAAAAACTTACAAGGTGTTTTCCCAGATTTTAAAATGAGAATTAAACTAAAAAATTATAATTCTTTATTCTCTTATTATTATTTTAGAACTGAATGTTTTCAGTTATTTTTCATAGTCAAATACAAGAATTTTCAATGATTGATGTTTTAACAAAAAATTGTCGATGAAATCAAAACCGAATTAGATAAACAAAAACAAATTGATATAAAAAGAAACAAT
>CAYQVV010000014.1:14419-19559 GCA_964421155.1 uncultured Elusimicrobiaceae bacterium | reverse complement strand
CCATCTCTTAATATATTAGCCTTTCCTATTTCAAAAGGTGTATTTTCATTAGTTATTATTGGAGTTTTTTCTCTTCCAAGCCTTAAATATGTAGGACCGAAATCATTTGCTATTGCTTTTACTGCTTTTTTTGCTTCTATATAATCACAAGGAGAAATAACTTTCAAATTTGGAATAACTCTAGTGATTGCAATATCTTCTAATGCTTGGTGAGTAGCACCATCTGGTCCAACCATTAATCCAGTGTGTGTTCCTACAATTTTTACATTAAGATTAGAATAACAAACAGTATTTCTTATTTGATCCCAAGCTCTTCCTGTTGCAAATATTGCATATGCACTCAAAAATGGAATTTTTCCTGTCAATGAAAGACCTGCAGCTTCACATATAAGATCTTGTTCAGAAATACCTATATTAAAAAACCTATTAGGGAATTCTTTTGCAAATAAATGTGAATTTGTAGATGCAGTAACATCTGCACTTAGAACAACTATATTTTCAAGTTCCTTACCTAACTCTAAAATCATTTCTCCATAACCAACTCTAGTAGCTTTTGCTTCCAATTTCTCCTCCAAAAAATAAAAAACTTTTATATCAATTATTTTAATTTTTTTACAGAATTATAAATTTTTTCTTTTGCCATAAAATCAGCAAAATTTTTAGTTCCTATCTCTTTTATTTTATTTATACAAGAATATCTGTCTGATTTAAACAAAAAAGAAAATATTTTAGAAAAAATATTATTAAATTTTTTACAATTTTTTAATTCTTTTGTATTCTTAAAATCTTTACAGTCTGCACAAGTTCTATAATTTTTATCTTTGCAACATATCTTTAGTTTGCACCATTTTTCAGATTTTTTGTTTTCTAGACAGCCTGGACATTTTTCTAACAAATAAGCGTTGCAACAACCGCAATATAATCCACAAAATGCAACAAGCTGTTCATTTGCTTCAATATTTTTCATTGCGTTTATTCTCCAATATTGTTTGCTTCTATTTCTGATAATGCTTGTATTAATTCTTTTTCATTTGGAGCTTTTCCATGCCAATCTGCATTATTTTCCATAAAAGAAACTCCTTTTCCTTTTATAGTTTTTGCAATTATCGCTGTAGGTTTATTTGTATCTTTTTTTAGAAATTTTTCATAAGCAGAAAATATTTCTTCATATTTGTGTCCATCTATTTCTATTGTATTCCAGCCAAAACTTTCAAATTTATCTTTTATAGGCATTACATTTTTTATATCTTCAACTTTTCCATCTATCTGTAAATTATTATAGTCAATTATAGCGCAAAGATTATTTAGTTTGTAATGGCTTGCCGTCAAAGCAGCTTCCCAAATTTGACCTGATTGAAGTTCTCCATCTCCAAGAAGAACAAATATATTAGAATCTTTTTTATCCATTTTAAATCCTAATCCCATTCCTGAACCAATTGAGAGCCCTTGCCCCAAAGATCCTGTAGAAACTTCTATTCCTGGTAAATAGCATTTATATCCAGGATGACCTTGTAGTCTAGAACAAACTTTTCTTAATGTTAGAAGCTCTTCTACTGGAAAATATCCTGATTCTGCAAGGCATGCATATTGTGTAGGACAAACATGTCCTTTTGAAAAAATCACTCTGTCTCTATCTTCCCATTGAGGATTTTTAGAATCGTGCTTCAAATATTTAAAATACAAAGAAACTATTAATTCAACACAAGATAATGATCCTCCAGGATGTCCACTTCCTGCAGTATTTAACATTTGCAAAATTTCTTTTCTTATTTTTTTAGACAGTGTAACATATTTGCTAAAATCCATTTCTTTCTCCTGAATAAATATATAAAATAAAAACTTTAAATTTTTAATAAGTTTTTGTATTATAAAAATGTTATTTATATTTTTTAAAATTCTTTTAAAAATTTTATGAATTTGATTATTATAATAAATTTTTTTTAAAAAGTCATTTAAATAACCTAAAAAAATTAAAAAGAGGAAAAAAATGATAAAAGATGTTTTAGCATTAGTATTTGCAGGAGCAAAAACAACAACTCTTACAATATTAGAAGAACAAAGAACAAATGCAGCGATTCCTTTTGGTGGAAATTATAGAATTATAGATTTTTCTTTATCAAATTTAGCAAATTCTGGATTAAGAAAAGTAGGTGTAATAACTCAATATAGACCAGCATCTTTAATAGAGCATGTTAATTTTGGAAAACCTTGGGACTTTATTGGAAGAAGCAGAGAAGTTAGGGTTCTGCCTCCTTATACAGATTCTCAAAATACAAGCTGGTACAAAGGAACTGCAGATGCGATTTATCGTAATATAGAATTTATAGAATCTGGAAAACATGAACATATTTTATTTTTATCTGGAGATGATATTTATAAATTTAATTTTAATGATTTATATGAATATCATTTATCAAAAAATTCCGATGTGACTATTGTTGGAAAATTTGTTGAATATAAAGATTTAACAAGATTTGGTATTATTGAAATAGATAAAAATTTAAAAGTTGTAGATTTTGAAGAAAAACCTCAACATCCTAAAAATAATCTAATATATCAAAGCATAGCTATTTTTAAAAAAGATGTATTACTTGATGCTATGAAAAAAGATGCAGAAACTCAAAAATCAAGACATAGTTTTTCAGGAGATATTTTACCAAATTTAATAAAAGAAAAAAATGTTTATTTGTATGAAAACAAAGAACCTTGGTATTACATAGGAACCATAAAAGAGTTTTGGGATACAAATATGAAATTATTAAATAATTTTGAAATAAATCCTGAAAGTTGGGGTATTAGAACAAATATTGACGATAGAGATAAATGTTATAGAAAACCGGCTTTTATATTAGATAGTTCAAAAATTAAGAACTCTATTCTTGCAAAAGGATGTGAAATAAATGGAACTGTTGAAAACTCTATATTATTTCCAGGTGTTAAAATAAAAAAAGGTGCAGTTGTAAAGGACAGTATTATTATGCATGACACAGTTATAGAATCTAATGCTAAAGTTGAGATGTCCGTTATTGATAAAGATGTTAAAATAGGAGAAAATTCAGAAATCGGAGTTGGAGAAAATATTCCTAACCAAAAATATCCAGATCTTTATAATAGTGGAATAACAATTATTGGAAAAAGTTCAAAAATTCCAGCAAAAATCATTATTGGGAAAAATTGCTTGATTTATGATAATGTTGGAGAACATAAATTTACAGATACAAACATTCCATCAGGAAGTTGTTTGCATTTTTAAAAAATATTATTTGATTAAATATTAAAAATTATTACAAATATTTATTTTCATTAAAACTGAAAAATTTTGTTTCTGACACAATTAAATGATCTAAAAGAATTACATCTATAGAAATTAGGCTTTTTTTTATATTTTCAGTTAATTCTATATCAAAATCTGATGGCTCTAATTCTCCAGAAGGATGATTGTGGGCTATAATTATTCCCATAGCATTATTATTTAAAACTTTTTCTATTAAATTTCTAGGATATACAGCTACTTCATTGATTGTTCCAGTTGCAATAATTTCATAATTTATAATTTTATTTGAATTGTCTAAATAAATAACTGCGAACTGTTCGTCTTTGCTAGAGCCTATTAAAAATTTAAAAATATTATAAGCAGATTTTGTACTATTTATAATAACTTTATCTTCAACATCAGAATTAAACTTTTCAAAAGATAATTTTACAAAAAGTTCTTTTAACATTTTTAAAAATGCTATTGAATAATCGCCAAGACCTTCTATTTCTTTTAGTTTATTTTCATCTGCGTTAATTATTTGATTTATTGTTTTGAATTTTTTAATGAGATTTTTTGATATTTCTTTAGTATCTTTTCTAGGAATAGCATAAAATAAAACCATTTCTAAAATTTCATAATCATGCCATCCTATAAAATTGCTTTTTTTAAATTTTGATATTATTCTTTGTCTATGTCCTAATTTTAGATTTGAATTTTTTATCATTTATTATAACCAGCCAATGTATGACAAACCAACAATCGTTTTAGAATCTTTAATTAATCCTTTATTATAAATTTCTTTTAATTCAGCTTTATTAAAAATTTTAACTTCAATAACTTCTTCTTCATCTTTTTCAAACGATGTATTTTTTTTCAAATTTTCAGCTTTAAAAATGTGTATTTTTTCTGTTGAATATCCAGGAGCTAAATATACATATCCTAAACTTTCCCATTTTTCAGCAGAATACTCTATTTCTTCTATAATTTCTCTTTTAGCACAATCAAGAGGTTCTTCCATTGTTTCTATTGTCCCTGCAGGAAACTCATATAAATATTCATCTATACAAGGTCTATACTGTTTTATTAAAATTATTTCTTTTTCATTTAAAATAGGAATTATCATAACTGCGCCATTATGTTTTATAAATTCTATGACAGTTTTTTTTTCATTAGGCAATATTATTTCTTTTGATTTTATTTTTAAAAATTTTCCATTAAATAAACTGTTTTCTATAGACATTATAATAATCCTTTTTTTAAATTTCTTTTATTATATCAACCTGGTCATTTTCATTCAAAATAGATAAGCCTTCTATAATTACTATATCATTGAAATTTAAGCCTTTAGTTATTACTTGATTAAGTCCATTATTATATCCTACTTCAACATATTTTTTTACAGTTTTATTATTGAATACAGTAAAAACATATAAACCTTTTTGATCTTTTTTAATACTTTCATTTGGCAATAATATTATATTATTTAATTGTTTTTTTATGATATAGCAAGTAAAAAAAGTATCTTCTTTTTTTATAAGTTTATCTTTTAATTTTAAATTGATTACATACATTCCAGTTTTATAATCTACATAATTAGATATATTTCTAATATACCCATATATATTTTTTGTTTTCATTGAATCTTTTTCATCTTTTATTTCAATAAAAAATTTTTGATTTACTCTTAAATCTGATTTTAAATTTAAATTGATATAGCTATTTATATTTATTCCATCATTTGAGGTTCCAGTAATTTTTTCTATTATATCTAAATTTTCTGGTTTTAGTTTTTTTACATAAACAGGTTTTCCATATTTTTCCCATTGATTTATAAAAGTTACTACATCTTTATTACGATTTTTTAAAATTTGATTTTTTTTAAAT
>CAYQVV010000014.1:0-14319 GCA_964421155.1 uncultured Elusimicrobiaceae bacterium | reverse complement strand
CCTATTTTTCCAAAAGAAAATCTTTCTTGAGATATTTTAAAAGATTTTTCAGCTAAATCAGAAGCTGTTTTATAACTCTTATAAATTTCTATTAAACTAGAATATTTATAAATTTCATTTTCTATTTTTAACTTTAAATCTAATTTTAAATTTTCAAGCTCTATTTTTGAATTTTCTAAATCTATCAATGCTTGATTATATTTTTTATCATATTTTCCATTTTCAAAAATAGGAAAAGTCATATTAATTCCAGCTATAGCCAAGTTATTAAATTTTCCTAGATCAACTCCGAAATCATTTGTGTTTGAAAATGGAGCAAATGATGCATAAGCAGAAATAGTAGGGTACTTATTAGCTTTTTCTATTTTAGATAATTTGTCTTGTATTTGTATATTTTTTGAAAGCAGTTGAATGTTTGGCTCTACTGTATACATTTGATTAGTTAGTTTTTCTACATTCAATTTCTTAAAATCTAATAAAAAATTTTCAGTAAGTACTAATTTTTCATCTTCTTTTATAAAAAGTAATCTTTTTAAATAGTTTTCAGACAACTTAAAGTTAACTTCAGCTTCTTTTATTAATGGAATTCTTGTTGCAATATCTCTATCCATTTTTAAATTATCTTGCTGTGTCAATCTTCCATGTGAAAAATTATTCATTACAACTTGTTTATTTTTTTTCGCATTTTCTAAAGATTGTTTTGCTATCTTTAAAAGTTCTTTGGTATATAAAACATTTAAATATGCTTTTTTTATTTCATAAGATATTTCTATTTGAGTTTTATTTTTATTTAAAACCTTACTTTCTTTCAAATTTTTCGCTAAATTTATAGCATGATTTACTTTTCCAAATGCATAGATTAATTGAGTTGCCTTTATAGATAAAGATTTTTCATAGTCTGTATAGTTTTTTTTCATAATATCTGGCATATAAACATAATTTTGATAATCAACACTTCCTTGAACATTAGGATATAAATTTGTTCTTGCTTCTAAATATTGTAAGTTCAATTTTGTTATTTCATTATCTTCTTTTTTTAAATCCAAACTTCTTTCAAATCCTAAATTAACTGCATCAGAAAATCCTAAATAAAAAATTTTTTGCTTAGTTTCTGCAAAAATTAAATTATTTTGAATTATTTGAAAAATAAGTATTAAATAAATTATGATAGTTTTATTATTTTTTTTATGTAAATTCATAATATAATCCTTTAAATTGTCTGTTTTTCAATATAAGATGCGTTATTATATTTTTTTTTTTTATTTTTGTAAAATTTTATTCCTTTAATTTTGAATAAGTTTTTTTATAAATATAAAAATGAAATTGAAAAAAAATAAAAAAATATTATAATGACTAAATATTTTATTTTTATTAAAAAATTTATTTAAGGATTGTATTATGAAAATTGGAATTGCTGTAAGTGGAACTGGCGGACATATTTATCCTGGAATATCTATAGCAGAACTATGCCTAGATAAAAAACATGAAGTAATATTTTTCTGCAACAAAGGAAATCTTTCTTCTAAAATATTAGAAAATAGTAATCAAAAATATAAAATAATTAAACTAGATATTGAAGGATGGAAAAATAGAACTATTTTAAATTTAATTAAGTTTATTTTTAAATTCATATTTACTTTTTTTAAGGTTTTCTATTTTATTTTAAAATATAAAATAGATGTTTTAGTTGGAATGGGAGGATATTTATCTTTTCCTGTAATAATAGCAGGTAAAATTTTAGGAAAAAAAACTGTAATTCAAGAACAAAATTTTTATCCTGGAATTGCAAATAGAAAGTTAAATATTATTGCAGACAAAACAGCTGTTGGATTTGAGGAAAGTAGAAAATATTTTTGTAATAAAAATAAAGTTTTCTTTACTGGAAATCCTGTTAGGAAAGAATTTTATAATAAAATAGATAAAGAAACTGCTTGTAATTTTTTAAATATACCTAAAGAAAAAAAAATTATTTTTATATTTGGCGGAAGCCAAGGCTCACAATTTTTAAATAATTTAAGCTCTCCTAATATTGAATTTATGAATAATATTAAAACTAAAAATGATATTTTTGTTATTCATATTACTGGAGAAAAAAATTATGAGCAAGTTAAAGAAAATTATGAAAAAATGAAGATCCCTGCATTGGTTCAAAGATATATAAATAATATTTACTATGCTTATTTTGCAAGTGATCTAATGATTTGCAGGGCAGGAGCCTCATCAATAACAGAAATTATGGTTACAGAAAAATTATCCATTTTAATTCCATATCCTTATGCTACTGATGATCATCAATTAAAAAATTCTGTTTTTTTAAAAAACTTAGGAATAGCTAAAATCAGACAAGAAAAAAACTTTTTAAATGAAAAGGAAGATTTTATTAATGATATAAATTATTTTTTGTCTGAAAAAAATATAGAGACTTTTAAAAGTAAATTTGATATAATTAAAAATTACAAAAAATCGCATTTTTCTTTTGCAGAAAATCTTTATGAATTAATAATACATTAAATGTTATAGATTTTGATAAATTAAAAAATATTTTTTGAAGCGGGGTTCGAAAATGAAATCAATAGAAATAAAAGCAAAAACTTTAGACGAAGCTATAGAATTAGCCAGTCAAGAGTTAAATACTTTAAAAAATGAAATTGAAATAGAAATTCTAGAAGAAAAAAAATCTAAGTTTTTTATTTTAGGTGATAATTATATAAAAATTAAAGCTACTCTCAAAAATAAAGAATTTCTAGATGAAAAACAAAAAGAATTCTTTCAAAAAGATCTTCAGTTTATAGATAAAGTAACAAAAGAAACAACTAAAATATTAAAAGAAATATTAGAAAAAATGCATTTAGATTTATCTGTAACTTCAGAATTTAAAGATGGAATTATTTTTTTAAATATAAATGGTGCTGATGCAAAATTTATAATTGGAAAATTTGGGGAAACATTAGAATCATTAGAAGAAATTTTAACATTAATAATTGCAAAAAAAGAAAAAGAAAGAATAAGAATAGAAATAGATGTAGATAATTATAAAAAAGAAAGAGATGAAAAACTTGAAAACATATTAAAATCTATAGCAGATGAAATTTTAAAAACAGGAATATCAAAAAAAATGAGAAAACTTTCTAGAAAAGAAAGGAGAAAAGTTCATTTATTTTTTGAAAAATATCCAAATATAGAAACTAGATCTTTCGGAGAAGGAGATGACAGATATATATTAATTACAAAACTAGAAAATTTTAAATAACAATATATGTTAAAGTATTAAAGGAGTTTTTTTATGCAAAAAATCATAAAAACTATTAAGTTAGTATTTATTTTAATTATTGTTGGAATTATAATTTTTATAGTCCCAAAAGCCATTAAAATTTATAAAGAATTTTCTAATTTACAAAAACAAATAACAATTAAACAAAATGAGGTCTTATCTCTACAAGAAGAATTAACTGCAGAAGAAAAAATAATAAAAGATATGGAAGAAAACCTAAATAATTTAAAAAATAAAAATGCAGTTAATGAATATAATGACCTTATGAAAAAATATAATGCTGAAATTTCTAAATATAATACTCAAGTAGAAAATTATAAAAAAAATGAATCTGAATTAATAGCATTAGGAGATAAAATACAAAATTTAGCTAAAAATATAACTAGTAAAAAAAATATTATAAATAAAGAGTAAAATTTTAATTAGGAAAACAGAAAAAATATGAAATATCAATCTATTCGTGGAACTAGAGATATATATGGAAAAACCTTAGAATTATTTAATTTTGTTGAAAATATTTGTAAAAAAAATTTTAGAACAAATGGTTTTTCTGAAATAAAAACTCCTATATTTGAAAATATAGAAGTTTTTACTAGAACGCTTGGAACAGAAACTGATATTGTTTCAAAAGAAATGTATAATTTTAAAGATAAAGGCGATAGAGAAATATCTTTAAGACCTGAAGGAACTGCTCCAATAGTTAGGGCTGTTGTTGAACATAACTTGATTCAAAATAATGTTGATAAAAAATTTTTTTATATAGGACCTATGTTTCGTTATGATAGACCTCAAGCAGGAAGATACAGACAATTTTACCAAATAGGAGCTGAAATTTTTGGAAATAAAAATTCTTTTTTAGATACAGAAACAATAGGAATCGCAGTTAAAATTATAAAAGATATTGGATTAAAAGATTATTCATTGGAAATAAATTCTGTAGGATGTAATCATTGTAGGAAAGAATATATAAAAATTTTAAACAACTATATTGATAATGAAATTTCTGAAGAATTATGTGAAACTTGTAAAAAACGACAAAAAACTAATATTTTAAGAATTTTTGATTGTAAAATAGACAGTTGTAAAAATATTTTAAAAAATGCGCCTAAAATAACCGATCATTTATGTGATAATTGTAAAAAAGATTTTTCTGAAATAATAGACAATCTAAAAAAATATAATATAGTTGATTTAGAAAAATTAAAAATAAATAAAAATTTGGTTAGAGGTTTAGATTATTATACAGGCGTTGTTTTTGAAATTACAACTCAAGATCTTGGCACTCAAAATGCTGTTTGTGCTGGAGGAAGGTATGATAATCTCGTAGGGGAATTTGCAAAAGAAACAATTCCTGCAATAGGATTTGCCTTAGGACTAGACAGAGTTGTTGAAATTTTGCTTAATAAAGAATCTATTATTTCAAAATCTGAAAATAATATTTTTTTTATTACTACTGACAAAGAAAAACATTCACAGCAAATTTTATCTAATTTAGATTTTATTAAAAATTTAAGAGAAAAAAACTATATAGTTCAATACAATTCTGACTCAAAGAGTATAAAATCTCAAATAAAAACTGCAAATGATTTAGGTTCGAATTTTGCTATTTTCATAGAAGCGGATAATAAATTTACTTTAAAAAATATGTCTACTGGAATCCAAAATATTTACGATAAAAAAGAAATTATTGAAAATTTTGAAAAAATAATAAATGGAAAATAAGGAGGCAAGATGGCAAGTAATACAAATCAAACTATCAACAACCAAAATCAAAAAGAAGAAAAACAAAAAGCTTTATCCTTAGCTTTAGCTCAAATAGAAAAAGACTTTGGAAAAGGTTCTATAATGAAGCTAGGAGATGATAAAAATAAAATTAGTGTAGAAGTAATTCCTTCAGGAATTTTACAACTTGATTTAGCAATTGGAGTTGGAGGATTTCCAAAAGGCAGAATAATTGAAATATATGGACCAGAATCTAGTGGAAAAACGACATTATCTTTAAATGTTGTAGCAAACGCTCAGAAAGGTGGAGGAATATCTGCATTCATAGATGCAGAACATGCACTAGATCCTGTTTATGCAAAAAAACTAGGAGTAAATATAAATGAGTTATTAATATCTCAACCAGACGATGGAGAACAAGCTATGGAAATAGCAGAAACTCTAGTTAGAAGTGGGGCTATAGATGTTATAGTAATTGATTCAGTTGCAGCGCTTGTCCCTAGAGCAGAAATAGAAGGGAATATGGATGATATGCAAGTAGGATTACAAGCAAGGCTTATGTCTAAAGCACTAAGAAAACTTACAGCAGCAGTATCTCGTTCAAAAACATGTATAATTTTTATAAATCAATTGAGAGAAAAAATTGGTGTTATGTATGGGAATCCTGAAACAACCACTGGAGGAAGAGCTTTAAAATTTTACTCATCATTAAGATTAGACATTAGAAAAGTAACTGCTCTTAAAAGAGGCGAAGAAATTATAGGAAATAGAGTTAAAGTTAAAGTTGTAAAAAATAAAGTAGCTCCTCCTTTTAGACAAACAGAATTTGATATGTTTTTTGATAAAGGTGTTATTAAAGAAGCTTGTATTTTAGAAGCTGGTGTTGAGTGTGGAATCATATCTAGAACTGGAACTTGGTATTTATATAATGATACAAGACTTGGACAAGGACGAGATAAAGCTAGAATATTTTTAGAAGAAAATCCAAAAATTGCATCTGAAATAGAAAAATTAATTTTATCAAAAGGTCAGTTGAGTCCAGATAATGCAACTTCAATAGAAACAGAAGTTACTGAAGAGGATTAATTTTATGAATGAATTAAATATAAAAAATTTTCAAGTAGGAAATTTAGAAACAAATTGTTATATAATTTGGGATAACTATTTTATTAATGAAGCTGTAATAATAGATCCCGGAGCAGATTCTGATATATTATTAAAATTTATAAAAGATAATAATTTAAAAATAAAATATATAATAAATACTCACGGTCACGCAGATCATATCGCAATGAATAATGAACTTAAAAATGTATTTGTTGATTCAAAAATTTTAATAAATGAAAATGATGCAGAATGTTTGTCTAATCCTGAAAAAAATTTATCTACATGGATAGATCTAAAAATTACTAGTTTATCTGCAGATGATTATTTAAAAGACTCTGACATTATAAAATTTGCAGATAATAAACATTCATTCAAAATAATAGAAACTCCAGGGCATACAAAAGGATGTATATGTTTACTTTTAGATAATAAGTATTTATTTAGCGGAGATACTTTATTTAATGGAAGCATAGGAAGAACTGACTTGCCTGGATCTTCAAGCAAACAAATATTCGAAAGTTTAAAAAAATTAAAAGTTCTAGATAAAAATATAATTGTTTATCCAGGACATGGAAAATTTTCAACAATAGAATCTGAATTAAAAAACAATTTTTTCTTACAAGAAGAAATTCCAGTATATTAATTTTATTTAAAAAAATATTTTTTTAAAATTCATTTTTATTTATAGGAGAGTTATATAATGAGCAATATTTTATATTCAAAATCTCACGAATGGATAAAAAAAGACGATCAAAATACCGTTTTTATTATTGGAATCAGTGAACATGCAACTAGAGAATTGGGGGATGTTGTTTTTGTAGAACTTCCAAGCATTAATGATAATCTTGTTGCTGAAAAAAGTTTTGGAGTAGTTGAATCTGTCAAATCTGTCTCTGATTTGATTTCTCCAGTTTCAGGTGAAGTTTTAGAAATAAATTCAAATTTGGAATCACAACCAGAAATAGTAAATCAAGATCCTTTGGGAAATGGGTGGATGATAAAAGTAAAAATTAATGATGATAATAAAAAACAATTTGAAACACTTTTGACAGAAGATGATTACAAAAAATTTATAGAGGAAGAAAAATAGGAAATGGATTATATTTCGCATAAAAAAGAAGATATTGAAAAAATAACCAAAATATTAAATATAACTGAAATTAATGAATTATTGAATGATATTCCTTCCTCTATTACTCTTAAAAAAAACGGACTAAATTTAGAAAAAGGAAAAACAGAAGCTGAAATTTTAAACTTAATTTCTGAAATAAAAAAAATGAATGTTATAGAAAATAATGATGTTTATTTAGGCGGGGGAATATATAATCATTTTATTCCTTCTATTGTAGAATCTTTGTCAAACAGATCAGAGTTTTTGACAGCATATACTCCTTATCAAGCAGAATTATCACAAGGAATTTTACAATGGATTTTTGAGTATCAAACTATAATAGCAAAATTGACTGGAATGGAAGTAGTAAATGCATCTCTTTATGATGCAGGGACAAGTGTTTTTGAAGCTGTAAAATTAGCATTAAAAGTTAATGAAAAAAACAGACTAAAAAACAAAAAAAATCTTCTTATTTCCAAATTTATAAATCCAGAATACATAGAAGTTTTACAAACTAGTTTTAAAATTCATTCTAAAAATAATGAACAACCTATAAATTTAATTTTTTTTGAAAGTTTAGAAGAGCTTAAAACTAAAATTAATGATGATTCTTTTGCTGTTTTAGTCAGCAATCCAAATTTTATAGGACAAATAGAAGATATAGAAAAAATTACAGAATTAGCACATAAATTTAAAGCTTTATCTATTGTAAATATTTATCCTATTTCTCTTGGAATTTTAAAAAAACCTGGAGAGTTAGGAGTAGATATAGTGGTGGGGGAAGGTCAAAGCCTTGGAATGCCTATGTGTATAGGTGGAGCAACTTTTGGAATATTTGCAACAAAAAAAGAGTTTGTTAGATTTATGCCTGGGAGAATCGTAGGAAAAACTGCAGACAAAAATGGGAAAGAAGGTTTTGTTTTAACTATGCAGGCCAGAGAACAGCATATTAGAAGAGATAAAGCTTTTAGCAATATTTGTTCTAATCATGCAAATTATGCATTAAAAGCATTAATTTATTTATCAGCAATAGGAAATGAGGGATTAAAAAATGTTGCTATTTTAAATATGAAAAATGCTTACTATTTTGCAGAGAAACTAGCATCTATAAAAAATCAAAAAAATGAAAATATTTTTGAAATTGTCTATAAAGATAATTTTTTCAATGAATTTTTATTAAAATATAATTTTTTTGATTTTGATGAATTTGATAAAAAACTTAAAGAAAAAAATATAATTTTGGGATTAAATTTAAATAAAATAGATTCTTTGAATTTAAATTCTTTAAACTTAAAAAATCATTGGATTGTTTGCACCACAGAATTGAATACAAAAGAAAAAATAGATAAAACAATAGAAAAAATAAAAGAAGCTATAAACTAATTAATATTTTTTTAATTTATTTATTAAAGACTTGCTGTAGAGACTTGCTATAGCAAGTCTTTTTTATTTTATTTTAAAATATTAAATTTTTTCTGCAATTCTCATAATCGCACTTCTAGATCTATTATTATATTGAATCTCTTCTTCAGAAGGATATATTGGTTTTTTAGTCAAAATATTCAATTCTTTAATTTTATTGCATTGACAAACTGGAATATTCTTTGGACAAATACAATCACTGGCAAATTCTTGAAATAGATTTTTTACAACTCTGTCTTCTAAAGAATGAAAACTTATAACAATAATTTTTCCGCCTTTTTTTAAAAGTTTAACACCAGCTCTTATTCCATTTTCTACGGTTTTAAGCTCGTCATTTACTTCTATTCTTATAGCTTGAAAAATCCTTGTAGCAGGATGTTTTTTTTCTTTTGAATGAATATTTTTTGCAACAAGATTTGCCAATTCTTGTGTTGTAGAAATTTCTTTATTTTCTCTATATTGACAAATAATTCTAGCAATTTTTGAAGAAAATTTTTCTTCGCCATATTTGTAAAAAATATTTTTTAATTCTTCAAAAGAATATTTATTAACTACATCTTTTGCTGTAAAAGGTTGCTTTTTAGAAAATCTCATATCTAAATTTCCATTATTTTTGAAACTAAAACCTCTTTCTGATTCGTCTAATTGCATAGAAGAAACTCCTAAATCAAACAAAATTCCATCTATTTTATTTTCAAAATTTTTTATTAAATAAGAATCCATTTCTGAATAACTTGCATTAAATAATTCAAAATTAGATATATCTATATTTTTAAAATTATCAGAATTCTTTCCATCAGCAAAACTTTTCTCGTCTTTTTCAAAAGCAAAAAGTTTTCCATTATTTATTTTTTTTAGAATTTCAAAACTATGTCCACCTGCACCAAAAGTCGCATCTATAAAAAATCGTTTTTCATTATTTTTAGAGCAAAAATCAAAATTTTTCAAAACTTCACTAAGCATAACAGGAATATGTTTCATTTTTTTAAAATCCTTTTTTTAAGTTTAAAAATAAATTAAAAGTATTATTTATCAGTATTGCTACACAAGAGCCTAAAATAACACTTAGCATTCTAAAAATTGCAATTAAATAAGATTGAGACTCTGTTTGAAAAATCAAAACAATGACAAATCCTGCCATTGCCATTCTCATCACACTTTGCAAACTTAAAATATAACAAATAAAAATGGTACTCAAAATGCCTATACATATTATTAAAATATTTGTGGTGGGGGAAATGAAATAAAATAAAAGCCCTACTATTGCACCTATAACATTTGCTTTTATTCTGTTTATTGAAAGTTTTTTGCTTTCTATATCATCAGGAGATATAACTAATACAAAAGAAACTATTCCCCAATATAATTTGTAATGTGGAAAAGCTAGATGCAGTGAATATGTTAGAACTACGCCTATTATACATTTAAATATATATATCAAAAATTTTGTATCTAATAAAAATTTTAAACGATTAGTATTCATTTATTAATTAAAAACCTTGCTTAAATTAAAATATTTTTTAAAATGATAAGATATATTAAATAATAAGTCAAATGAAAATAGGAAATAAAATGGATAAAAAAGAAGAACAAATTTTAAAAGAATTAAAAGAAAAAAATATAGCTTTAGAAAATTTTATAAATTCTGCTTTTCACGACTTAAAAACTCCAATTTTTACATTACAGGGCTTTTTAAATAATTTTAAAGAAGATTATTATACTAAATTGGATGAAAAAGGCATGCAATACTTATATTTAATATCTAAAAGCGCTAATAAATTAGAAAAAATAGTAAATGATATTTTTGAAGTTTTTAAATGTGAAAAATTAGATTTTCAATTTCAAAAACTTGATATTCTTGAAATCATCAATTTATCATTAGACAGACTGCAAATGTTTATAGATGAAGATATAAATTTAGATTATTCTGAACTAAAAAATTTTGTCAAAAAAAATGGAAATATTTATATTTATGGCTCTCTTAATTTTTTAACTGATGTTTTGGTGAATTTAATAGGAAATTCAATAAAATACAGAAAAGATGATATAGACTTATATATAAAAATAGGTTTGGCGGAAGAAACAGAAAATAAATATATATTTTTTTTAGAAGATAATGGAATAGGAATCGATGAAAAATATCATGATTTTATTTTTGAATTTTTTAATAGACTAAAAGAAAAAGATGTAGAAGGAACAGGAATGGGTCTTGCTATTGTAAAAAAAATAATTCTTAAACATAACGGCGAAATTTGGTTTAAATCTAAAAAAGGTGGGGGAACTACATTTTATTTTAGCTTATTAAAATATAAAAAATAAAAGACTCTCTCTTTTTAATAGATTGAGTCTTTTATAATTATAAAATTTTATATTCTATTATTAATTTTATTGATTTCTAGCAATTTTTGATTAATTTTCATATCTTTTAAATCTTCAAGCATTACAGGTAATTTTAAAGTCCAATTTCTATCTCCAACTGTTCCTGGAGTATTTATTCTTAAATTCCATAAATCGTCATCACTTAAATCATGAGCTTTTTCTATTACAATTACATCTAGAATAGAATTAACAAATAAAAATGATTCGCTTTTAGATATAAAATTTATAATATCCAAAATAGCATTTTCTAAACTTTTTTCTTCTAAATATTTATCTAAATTTGGCTGATATTCTTCTTTTTCTGTCAATAATGTTACATAAAAAGAATATTTTTCATTAAAAGTTTCTTTATATTCATCTATTATTTCAAACATTTCATTATTATATTTAGATAAATGTTCCTTTAGAATTTCCAAGTTAAAAATATCTTTTTTCCATTTAAGTCTTCCATATTTTGAGTTATTTAAATCAAAAAGTTCTTTTTTTAAATTCTCTGTAGAATCTATTGATAAATTTCTATCTTTACATATTTTATAAAATCTTGTTTCATCTATTGTGTCAAATTCGAATTTCCATAAAGCCCCAGTGTTAGACATATCATGACTAGAAGAAACTGCACATGCCAATTTTTTAAACTCTTTTGTAGATTTAAATTTTCTTTCCTTATCATTTCTTATTTTTGCCCATCGCTGTACTTCTGTCCCTAAAATCCCCAATTTTTCTAAAATTTCAGGCACATAATATGGAATAACTCCCAAGTCTTCTGCAGTTGGAATCATTGAAGTAGAATTTATCATAGCATTTAAAATACTCTCTCCATTTTCTTTCCATAAATCTTCATTTATAGGACTAAATTTTCCATTTAATGCAACATTTTCTTCAGGTTCATTTATATCTACTGTCCAAAGTCTAAAAGCCCCTACAACATGATCTATTCTATAAATATCATAAAAATTTTGAGCATATTGCAATTTCTTTTTAAAATAATCATAGTCTGTACATTTTAAATTTTCCCAATTATAACTTGGCATACCCCATTTTTGTCCAAAAGCATTATAAGCATCTGGTGGACATCCTGCATAAACAGTTAAATCAAAGCAATCTCTATATTGTCCCCAAACATCTGAACTATCTCTTGAAACCAAAAAAGGAATGTCTCCCATTAAAAAAACGCCTTTTTTTCTTGCATACTTTAAAACTTGAGTAAACTGTGAAAATAATTGCCATTGTATCCATTTATAAAATTCTATTTGATTTTTATTTTTTAATATAAAATCATCCATGTTATTTTTATTTTTTAAATTTTCTGGCCATTTTATCCAACATTCTTGATTATACTCATCTTTTATAGATTTAAAAATTGCATAATCATCTAACCAAAAAGCATTATTATTTTTAAAATTTTCATAATCAATAAAATCCAAAATAGGCTCATTATCAAAAACTTTTTTTAAAATATTTTTTTTATCATATTTTATTGAATAATCTACTTTTATTATATTTTTATACTTTTCTTTTAATATTTCTATATCAGAATAAATATTAATAGTTGAGCCTATTATATTATCTAAAGATATATAGGATTCTTCCAAAGCAAAAGAACTAACTGCAGAATATGGACTATTATCAAAACCTATTTCGTTCAAAGGCAAAAGTTGAAGAATAGAATGTCCTGTAGAAATACACCAATCTATTAAAATTTTTATATCTCTAAATTCTCCTATGCCTATACTATTTTTGGATGATATAGAAAAGAGAGGAGATATTATGCCACTTTTTTTATTTTTAGAAAATGATTGTTTTAAATCTATATTCATATAAAAATCCTCCGATTTTCTTAGTAGATAAATAAATTATAAACAAAACATCTAACTTGTCAAACTAATAAAATAAAAAATAAAAATTAATCAATAAAAGTATAAAATTTAATATAAAATATTTTTTGTAAACTAATATAAAATAAAAAAAATACTTTTATTTATTGCAAATTCAATGTCTTATAATATATATTATGTTAACTTTTTATTTAAAGAATCTTTAATCTATATTTTCTAATTAATATAAAATTTTATCATAAAAAACAAAATTATTATTTATTTATATATATTTTTTTGATTCATATTATAAACTTTATAGGTTTAAATAAATTTGTTTTAATTTTTTACTAAAATTTGTATAATTTTTTATAAATATACCTTGTTTAAATAAAAAAATTTAAGGATGTAAAAAAATGTCAGAATTTAGAAAAGATCCAATAATTGACAGATGGATAATTGTAACTCAAAATAGACTTCCAATTAATATAAAAAAAACAACTAAAAAAAATGAAAACTCAAATTATGATAAAAACTGTCCCTTTTGTGAAGGAAATGAAATAAATACTCCTACAGAAATTACTGCATATACTTTAGATAAAAATTTTTATAGAAAACAAAATGAAAAAGGATGGGATTTAAGGATTGTCCCAGACAAAAATGTTTTTCTTAGAATAGAGGAGAAATTAAATAAAAAAGGGGAAGGAATTTACGATAAAATTTCTGGGCTAGGTGCTCATGAAATAATTATAGAAACTCCCCACCATCTTAACAATTTATTGGATTTAGAAGAAAGACAAATAGAATTGATTTTTACAGCATATAAAGACAGAATAACAGATTTAAAAAAAGATACTCGTTTTGAATATATTCTAATATATAAAAATCAAGGCGAAAGTGCTGGAGGAAAAATTAATCATGCACACTCTCATTTAATAGCTATGCCCATAATTCCAAAAAGAATAATAGAAGAATTAATAGGAGCTAAACGGCATTTTAATTATAAAGGAAGATGTGTTTTTTGTGATATAATAGACGAAGAAATTAGAGATAAAGAAAGAATTATATATGAAACAAGCGATTTTATTGCTTTTTGCCCATTTGCATCTAGAACTCCTTTTGAGATATGTATAATGCCAAAAGAACATTTATCTAATTTTGAATTTGAAAACAATTTCAAAATGAATTTATTAGCAAAATTTTTAAAAATAGTTTTAAAAAAATTTAATTTATCTACTGGGAATAATAATTTTAACCTTATATTGCATAATGCACCTATAAATTTGAGTAATGAAAAAAAAGAACACTATTTTGTATCTCAAAATACATTTTATCATTGGCATATAGAAATCGTTCCAAATTTTCAAAATATAGAAGGATTTGAAAAAGGTAGTGGTTTTTATATAAACTCTATTGCTCCTGAAATATGTGCAGAATATATGAGAAATTGCTAAATTTAAAATTTTATTTATCAAATTCTTCTCTAAATAATT
>CAYQVV010000013.1:12983-19671 GCA_964421155.1 uncultured Elusimicrobiaceae bacterium | reverse complement strand
CTCAAAAAATAATCCACACTAAAAACTTCATCTATTTCATCTTTTGAAAGCAATTTCATTATATCCGCATCTTCCAAAACTAAATCCTTTAATGGCTTTTGAATATCCCAAGATTTCATACTATTTCTCTGAACAAAAACATATGCATCTTCTCTAGTGATTCCCTTTCCAACCAAAGCAAGCATTAGTCTTTGTGAAAAAAATAATCCTTGAGTTTTAAACATATTTTTTTGCATATTTTCTGGATATATTACTAGATTTTCTACAACATTTTTAAATCTATTCAAAATATAATCCAAAAGTATTGAACTATCAGGCAAAACTACTCTTTCTACTGAAGAATGAGAAATATCTCTCTCGTGCCAAAGTGCTATATTTTCCATTCCAGCTATTGCATTGCTTCTTATTAGCCTAGCAAGTCCTGTCATATTTTCGCCTGATATTGGATTTTTTTTGTGAGGCATTGCTGAAGACCCTTTTTGCCCTTTTGAAAAACTTTCTTCTGCTTCTCTAATATCAGTTCTTTGCAAATTTCTTAATTCTGTAGATGCTTTTTCTATAGACCCAGCTATAATAGCCAAAGTTGTTAAATATTCTGCATGTCTATCTCTTTGCAAAACTTGTGTTGAAATTTTTGCTGGAGAAAGCCCCATTTTAGAGCAAACATATTCCTCTACAAATGGATCTAAATTAGAAAATGTTCCAACAGCTCCTGAAATTTTTCCAACAGAAACTCTTTTTTCCATTTCGTTCAATCTCTCTAAATTTCTTTGCATATCTGAATACCATAATGCCAGCTTTAATCCAAAAGTCATTGGTTCTGCATGTATTCCATGAGTTCTTCCAATCATCGGGACATCTTTAAATTCTACAGCTCGTCTTTTCAAAACTTCCAACAAATTTTCAATATCTTTTCTAATAATCGCAATAGATTCTTTCATAATTTTACTAAGTGCTGTATCCAAAACATCTGAAGAAGTAAGCCCCATATGAATAAATCTAGAATCTTCTCCAACATTTTCTGCGACTGCAGTCAAAAATGCAATAACATCATGCTTTGTTGTTTCTTCTATTTCTTTTACTCTTTTTATATCAAATTTCGCTTTCTTTTTAATATTTTCCAAACTTTCCTTTGGAACTTTTCCATGTTCACATAAAATCTCACATGCAAAAATTTCTGCTTCCAGCATTTTGTTCAATTTATATTCTTCTGTCCAAATTTTCGCCATTTCTGGTCTAGAATATCTATCTATCATAAAAAACTCCTATTTATTTCTCATAATTTTTACATCAATAAATATTTTATTCCTCACCTTTCTTATCAACTTTTTCAATTTTTACTTCTTCATTTTCTCCATCTTCAGCGTCTGGCAATAAACCTTTTAATATATCTATTTTTTCAAGAGATATAACTTTATCACCTTCTTTTATTTTAATCAACCTTACGCCTTGAGCATTTCTTCCTATTACAGAAATTCCATTAACTTTTTGTCTAATTATCATTCCACTCTCTGTTATCAAAATAATTTCATCATCATCATTAACAGTTTTTACACCTATAACTTTTCCATTTCTTTCTGTAGTCTTTATATTTATAACTCCCTTTCCGCCTCTATTCTGAAGTCTATATTCTTTCGTTTTTGTTCGTTTTCCATATCCATTTTCTGTAGCTATCAAAAATGTTCCGTCTTCTCCACAAATATCCATTCCAATTACTTCATCGCCATCTCTCAATCTAATACCTCTAACCCCTTTAGAAGTTCTACCAATAGTTCTAACCATATTTTCATTAAAATGTATTGCTAGTCCATTCTTTGAAGCAATAACTATTTCTTGATTTCCATCAGTTTTTTTGACATCTACTAGCATATCTCCATCATTTAATGTCAAAGCAATTATTCCATTTTTTCTAGGATTTGAGTATTCTTTCAAATCAGTTTTCTTAAAAATACCTTGTTTTGTTACCATAACCAAGTATTCTTCTTTTTCTGTAAATTCTCTTATTGGAATAGCAGCTGTTATTCTTTCATCTTGCTGTAAATTTATCAAATTAATTATAGCTTTTCCTTTTGCTTGTCTGCTAGCTTCAGGAATATTATAAGCTTTTAACCAATAAACTTTTCCAAAATTTGTAAAGAATAAAATATAAGCATGAGTTGTTGTAACAATGACATTATTAACAAAATCTTCTTCTTTTGTAGTCATTGCAGATAATCCTCGTCCACCTCTATTTTGTGCTCTATATGTCTCAATAGGAACTCTCTTTATATAACCAGTATTAGACAAAGTTATAACAATATCTTCTTCATCTATCAAATCTTCTATATCTATATCTCCTATTTCATCTATAATCTCAGTTTTTCTCTCATCTCCATATTTTTCTTTCAATTCTTTTAATTCTTCTCTAATAACATTTAGCAATTTAGAATTATCTGCTAATATCATTTTTATTTCTTCTATTCTTTTTGAAACTTCTATATATTCTTGTTCCAATTGTTCTCTTTCAAGACCTGTCAATTGATGAAGTCTCATATCCAAAATTGCTTGTGATTGAATAACTGTAAATTTAAATTCATCCATCAATACAGTTTTTGCTTCATCCACACTTTTAGAAGATCTTATAATTTCTATAACTCGGTCTATATTATCTATTGCTACTTTTAACCCTTCTAGAATATGTGCTCTATCTTCTGCTTTTTGCAATTCAAAATTCAACCTTCTAGTTGTAACTTCTACTCTATGTTTCAAATAATGCTCCAAAATTTGCTTTACATTCAAAATTTCAGGCTTATTATTAACTATTGCCAACATTATTATACCAAAAGTAGTTTCTAGTCCTGTATGTTTAAAAAGTTGATTTATAACTACCTGAGCATTTTCATCTTTTTTAAGCTCAACAACCATACGAATGCCATCTTTATTTGACTCATCTCTAAGATCAACGATTCCATTAATCTTTTTATCTTTCACAAGATCAGCTATAGCTTTTAAAAGATTTGCTTTATTAGCTTGATATGGCAATTCTGTAAAAACTATTTGTTCTTTATTTGCAACTATTTCTTCTATTTCATATCTAGCTCTTATTCTAACGCTCCCCCTTCCAGTCTCAAAAGCATCTCTAATCCCTTTTTGCCCACAAATAATTCCAGCAGTAGGAAAATCTGGACCTTTAATAAATTGAGAAAGTTCTTTTATAGAACAATCAGGATTGCTCATAAGATGAAGGATTCCATCAAGTACTTCTGACAAATTATGAGGTGGAATATTTGTTGCCATACCAACAGCTATTCCACTAGATCCATTTACTAACAAGTTTGGCAAAAGTGCTGGCAAAACACTAGGTTCTTCTCTGGAACCATCAAAATTTGGCACAAAATCTACTGTTTTTTTATCTATATCTTTAAGCAATTCATCTGTAATATTCATCATTTTAACTTCTGTATACCTATAAGCTGCTGCAGAATCGCCATCTATAGATCCAAAGTTTCCCTGCCCTTTTATCAATGTATATCTCAAAGAAAATTCTTGAACCATTCTGACCATTGTATTATAAACAGCCATATCTCCATGTGGATGATATTTTCCCAAAACATCTCCGACAACTGTCGCAGACTTTTTAAAAGGTTTGCTATAATATAACCCTAATTCTTTCATTGCATATAAAACTCGTCTATGGACAGGCTTTAAACCGTCTCTAACATCAGGCAAGGCTCTTCCTATTATCACACTCATAGCATACTCTAAATACGCTTTTTTCATTTCATCTTCAACATTTTGAGAATAAATACCAGAATTCAAATGTTCTAAAAATTCTATATCTCCATCAGTATTAATTTTCTTCTTTGCCATGAAAATTCTCCTATATAATATTATGATTAATTAAAAATATATCATTTTTTATAATAAATATTTAATTTTTAATTATATCATATTTATTGATTTTTTGAAACTTTTTTTAAAGAGAATTCCAAGATTTTATTGAATTTAAACAGATTTTTTTTTGATTGTTAATTAAATATCTAAAAACGAAACTAAAAGATAAAATTGTAGCCTTTGTAATATCTTTATTTGCGATATTTCTAATTTCATCAATTTCTTTATAATCATTTTTTGGATCTATTAAATCAGAAACAAAAATAATTTTATCTAAAATTGTCATAGATGTATTTCCTATAGTATGACTTTCTATTGCCTTCAAAATTTTTTTATTTTTAATATTAAAAAAATTTCTAGCAATTTCCCTACTTGCAAAAGCATGACAAATATTCTCACCAAAACATAAAAGTTTTTGTTCTGATTTTTTTAATTTTATATTATATTTATTATAATCTTTTATTTGGATTTCTTTTGCTGAATCATGCAAAAGACCTGCTATTACAGCCTCCAACTCATTTTCACCGTAAATTTTAGCTAAATCTTTAGCAATCAAAGAAACTCTTTTTGAATGTTCTATTCTTTTTTTAGAAATAAATTTAGATAAATTATTTTCTATATAAATTATTTTTTTATAAAAAATTTTATCATTAATCATTTATTTTTTATTTCTTTTTTTTATTAAAAAAAATATTATTGAAAATAAAATAATTACCCCTATTCCTATATAATAAAATGCATTATTTTTTTTATTTTTATTCTCTTTATTTTCATTTAAATTATCTTTTTTGTGCTTAACAATTTTTATATTTATAGGTTTTGTATATTTTGTTAAATATTTTCCCTGATTTTCATCAAAATAAGAAAAACCAATAGATGGGATAATATCTTCTCCTTTTTCTACAGGAATTAATGCAAATTTAAAAATTTTTTCTCCAACTATTTTATCTTCTTTTTTGTCAAAATTCACAAATGTGTCTGAATCATATTCTCTTAATTTGTCTATTAAAGGACATTTTATAGTAGGAACAGAAGTTATATTACCTGTGCCTTTTATTTTTATTGTTAAAATAATCATTCCATCCATATC
Organism: uncultured Elusimicrobiaceae bacterium; assembly: GCA_964421155.1. Lineage (GTDB taxonomy): Bacteria > RUG730 > RUG730 > RUG730 > RUG730 > CAYQVV01. The sequence goes on along the minus strand of CAYQVV010000013.1, from coordinate 14,708 downwards.
TATTTCATTTTCTTCTACTTCTGATACAATATCAAAATTCCCTATTAATCCTCCAAAATTCAAAGGTTTTCCATCTATAGGAATTTGACTAACTTCAACATTAAAAGATTCAGAATTTCTAACAAAATAACTACTTCCCTTTAAATAATTACTAACTTCTGATTGATTTATAAATATATTTTTATCGCAAATCATCTTTATTGGAGAAATTTTTTGAGTGTTAGTCATATATGGAAACAAAGCAAATTTAAATTCAAAAGCTTTATACAAAACATTATTTATTTTAGTAACATATTCTTTTCTATAATATAAGTTTTCATATCTAAATCCTTCAAATTCTGGAATTTGAATTTTTGGGATATTTCTAATTGGGACTCTCGTAAAAATAGTATATGTATAAATTATCTGCTGATTATAAAAAACATTATTTTTAGAAATAGAAGATTTTATAAAAATAGGATCTGAACTAATATTTCTAGCAATAGGACTTGTTTCTTTAAAATTAGAACCTTCTAGTCTTATATTTCTAACTTTATCCCCAACTGAAATTTTATATTCTTCAGAAGAATATAAAAAACCTTTATATTGCACATATATTTTGGGAATAAAAAAATTCCCTTTATGAAAAGGAGTAAGCATATATTCAAAAACTGTGTATGGAACTGGTTTTCCAGATGAGAAATCTGATCCAGTAAATTGAGATACTTTAACAATATTAAAATCTTTTATATTTGGAAGTTTTGGGTCTGGAAAAAAACCAGACCCAGCAATTGTTAATCGTAAAGTAACTTGTTCATCTATTCCAATATTTGTTTTATCTACTACAGAATAAACTTTTATTCCATATTGAACTATAGCAGAAAAAAGTATAGATAGAAAAAACAAAATAAAAAAACAAAATAAAAAAATTTTTTTATTCATTTTAAATATTATTCTTCTATAATATCTAATTCCACTTGTCCAATCTTTGGAGAAATTAAATTATAAAAATAAACAACTATAAATGTTATACCTGAAAGTACAACACAAAATAAAAGACAATAAATTAAAATAGCCAACATCCAATCTCCAATTTTAATACTAGCATTTACTGGCGAAGAAAAAATTTTTAAATAAATGAAAGAAATAATACCTACTATTAATCCACTTATTAAATAAATTAAAGGCATTATTTTTGCAACAGAAAGAAATGAAATGTTTGTGATTTTTTTACTCATAAGAGTCCTCCTAAATTTTTATAAATTAATTAACTTTAAATATATTTTCATCTAAATTAATTCCTCTAATCTTAAATTCATTATAACATAGTGGAATATTTCCAGTTGCAACAAATTCTCCTAAAACTTTTCCGTTTTCATCAACTCCAGTTCTATTGAATAAAAAGATATCTTTCATCTCTATAGTTCCATCTTTTTCATCCATATCTAAAACTTCTGTAATAGCAACTACCTTTCTAGATCCATCTTGCAGTCTGCTTATTTGTACTACAAAATTAACTGCTGAAGCAATATATCCTCTAATAACTTTTATAGGCAAATCTGCCCCTGACATCAAAACCATTGCTTCTAATCTTCCTATCATATCAAAAGGAGAATTTGCATGTATAGTGGTTAAAGATCCATCATGTCCAGTATTCATAGCTTGCAACATATCTAAAGCCTCTCCTCCTCTACACTCTCCTACAACAATTCTATCTGGTCTCATTCTCAAAGTATTTTTTACTAA
>CAYQVV010000013.1:10015-12883 GCA_964421155.1 uncultured Elusimicrobiaceae bacterium | reverse complement strand
GTTTGAGGTTTTATTTCAATTTCATCAATATTTTTATCTTCTGATACAGAATCCATTATATCTTTCCAAATAGTTCCTTTTTCCTCATCTTTATTATTAGAAGAATTATTATCTATTTTATTAATAAACATCCAATCAATCAAATCTCTAATATTTCTGGCAAAACTTGTATGAGGTCTTTCTGTTACAATTAATTGTCTTCTTGATACAGCTTGAGCAACCGTTTTTTCTTCTGGAATTTCAGAAATAACTGTTTTCCCAAAAACTGCTAATTTAGAATTTATCTGTTTAGTTACCAAACTTTCTGGTAATCCAGTTCTATTTAAAATAATATTAAATTTATTCATACTAAAATTTTGATTTCTTAAACTAGAAAAATATTCTACTGTATTTTTTAAGTTTATCGGCAAAGGGTCCATTATCCAAAATATTTTATCTGCTAAATCATAGAGTGGAATAACAAAATCTTCAGGTAAAGACTCTACATCTATAACAAAATTATATAATTCCCCAAATATAGCCAATATTTTTAATAAATATGCTGGGGTAAGAGTTTTAAACATTTCAAAAGATTTTGCAATATTTAAAACTCCTATTCCTTGCTCATCAAAAGGAATTCTACCTTTAAATAAAGAAACATCTAATCCTGACAATTTAACTTTTTCTACTGCTGTCCATAAATTTGGAACTGTTTCAAACATTACAGAGTTTAAATAATAACTAATATCATTTCTACATTTAGTATCTCCATCCAAAATAACAACTTTTTGTTTTGTAGTTAAAGCATATTGTATTGCAAAATTTATTGCAAAAGTAGATTTTCCTACACCTTCTTTAGGTCCTGAAATTGCTATTATTTTATTTTTAGCCATGACTAATAATGTCCTTTATTTCTTTTCTTCTATTTTTTTCAAAGTTACAAAAATAACCATAGAGTCTTCACTATCAGATGATTCTCTTTGTCTAAAAAACCATCCCAAAACTGGGATTGATCCTAAAATTGGGACTCTAGCTTCTACTAAACTTTTTTTAGCATGTTTTAATCCTGCAATAACAATAGTCCCACCATCATTTACAGTAGCTTTTGAGTTAGCACTCCTATTCAATAAAGCAGGGACTGAATACCCTTCTAAAGTAACTGCATTAGCATAGTCCAAATCACTAATAGAGACTTGAATCATTGCAGTTATTTGTTTATCTTTTTCAACTAAATTCGGTCTTATTTGTAAATTTATACCATATGTTTTCCATTCAATACTAGTTCCTTGTGGAGATGCAACTGGAACTGGAATTTCTCCTCCAACAAGAAAAGAAGCTTGTGACCCAGACTCTGTTGCAAGTTTTGGATTAGATAAAAGTCTAGCAGAATTATCTTTTATTAGCATTCTTAATTTCGCTATTATGGCATCTGGTCTTTGAATAGACCCTATTTTATAAAAAGAACTAGAATTTCCTCTAGCACTACCACTACCAGAACTACCATCAGCATCTGCATTAGCAAAGTTAAAGTAAGAACTTTGCGATAAGCCTTCTTCAAAAGAAAGAGAATCATTCCATGATACCCCAAAATTATTAGCTTTTGTTTGACTTATTTCTATAATATCTACACTAACTTCTATCATAGGTTGAGGTTTTTGATTTTGTTGCATTTGTTCTTCTTCTGCAGAATATAAAAAATTACCTATACTAAAAATGCAAATAAATAATAATTTTAAATTTTTAGACTTAAAAAAGTATTTCATTTATAACCTCTATTTAATTAACTTAAAAAAACTGATGAATCTATAGGGGCAAGATTTCTATTTTCTTCATTATCATTATTAGATCTTAGAGATAAAACTATTTCTCCTTGGCTTTTAGCCAAAGCTAAAATTTGTGCTTGTTCTGGAGTAACTGCTAAGCTAACTGTCATAATATCCATAGATTTAGAATCTTTTTCTTTTTTCTTTTTCTTTTTAAAACTATCAGGATCTTCTTCTACCCCACCTAAATCTTTGGAAACACCTATAACCAAAATATTTTGTAAAATAGTAGATACAACTTTAACCTTTCCTTTTGTAGGATGTTGTGCACTAAAAACAGTAAGAACATCAACTTTATCATTAGGTTTTATTAAATCTACCACATCAATATTATCTAATTGAATTATCATAGCTCTCATTGTAGGAGGAACATTAACAGATAAACCAACTTCTTGTGAAGGGGGAACAATTTCAGAAGTAATAATTTGTTGTCCAGCAGAAATAGGAACTACATTTACATTATTAATAACCCTTTCTATATCCTGTTCTGTATTAACTATTATGGATTTTGGCATCATATACCTTTCAGGAATTTTTTCTATATTAAATAAATTTCTAGTAAGTTTAGTTTTAATAGGAATATCTTTTCCCGCGACTAAAACCGTTCTTAATTGCATACCTTGTAAAAGAATAGCTTCTTTTTTATGCAAGTAAAAATAAGCAAAAAGCACGCCTATTAAACCTATAAAAATTGACAATATAAGTATTTTTTTAGATTCCAAAATAACTCCTCATAACAAAAAAATATTTTTTAAAACAAATAAAAATTTTCTTTTGGTAAAGAATAAATTGCTGTAATTGGATAGTAATAATCATTTAAGTTTTTATATTCTTTTATTAACTTATTTATAAAAGGAAAAATCATTTTTAATTTATATGTTAAAACTATTTCAACCTCTTCATCATTAACTTTACTTAATACTTTAACAGATATATTATTTTTATCTTTAAAAGGAATAGCATTTTTTGCAGCTTTATTAATACTCTCTATTCTATCATCAACAATTGCAACCCTTGCTGTAGCAAAAGCAGCATGATTCACTATAAGCTTTACTACAGCAATATG
>CAYQVV010000013.1:6606-9915 GCA_964421155.1 uncultured Elusimicrobiaceae bacterium | reverse complement strand
TCTCCAAATAATTGAATAGAAGCTACGGCAACTAAAGCTATTAATGCAACAATCAAAATATACTCTGTCATTCCTTGTCCTTTTTTTCTTAGTAAAAAACCTTTTGTTTTTAAATTTAATTTTTTCATTTATGTCTCTCCTTTTATATTTATATATAAATGTATAATTACATTTTACTCCAAAAAGAACCTATCATTTTAAAAAAAGATTGTATAGCTTTATCAAAATTAGTTTGAATAGAAGTAAATGCCAAAGCTGTAAGTGCTATCAAAAGAACATATTCTACTATAGCTTGCCCTTTTTTAAACTTCATTTTCAATCCTATAATATAACTCATTATTTTCATTTATCAAGTTTTTTATAAATATTTTTATATTTTTCATCAAAAGAATCTTTTCCACAAGCTAATATCATAGTTATTGGAGCACAATTTTCAGTTATATATAAAATTTTTTTTGCAAAATTTCTAATATCCCACTGAGCATGAATATCTGCTCTTAATCTAATAAAATGATATAAACTTCTTGCATTAATCTTGAATAAAACTTTTCTTTTGTGAGAATTAGTTAAAATATATTCTGCTATTTTGGGTCCATATTTTTCTTTTAAATATAAATAAAATTTATTAGTTTTATCTATAATGGATAAAAAATTTTCTTTCTCTCCTATTTTATCTATGTTTGTTGGAATCTCAACTCCTAAATCTAATTCATAATTTTTTTTAGTCAATGTCATCATTCTATGCCTTTTTAATTGTCCATAGCAAGCAGCAGATACTTCTGCCTCAAAAATAAAATCCACAAATTCAAATTCTCTTAAAGGTTTATCATAAAATTTTAAATCTTTCATAATATTTTTCATAAATTCTATTTTTCTTTCTATTTTAATTTCTTTTAACTTATTCAAAATTTTCTCAAAAGAAATATTTTTTTTATTAAAATATCTATAATAAATTGTAGATAATAATAAATCATCGGAATCTTTATTAAAATCAATTAATTTTAAAGTTTCTTTTTCAGTATACTCTTTTATATTTTCTATTATTTCATTTTCAAATAAATCTTCTATACAATTAAAATTTAACAATTTATTAGGTTCTGTATATCTAATCAATGATGGAACTACAGGTTTAATTTGATTATAAATTTCTTTCCCTAAATTTTGAACTTCTAAAATTTCAGATTCCAAAAACCTCTTAATCATTTGTTCTAAAACTCTAGCATTTACTGTCATGCCTAATTGCCCTTGAGTTGATAAAGATGTTATATATCTAGCATCTTCCTTAGCTAATCCTTCATAAATTTTGGCATTTTTATCAGTTATTTCTTCTTTGTAAATTTCAAAAATATAATCTTTTAGTTTAGAATTTAAAATATGATAATAATCATTTTGTATACAAATTATTTCTTTAAATTTTTGAATATCTAAAGGATCTATTATTTCTTCTGGTATATTATAATCATCTTTTAAACTAATATATCTTTGAGATTTTTCTGTATAAGAAGCCAACCTAAAATTTTCCAACTCTTCAATTGCCAATCTAGATAAACCTATAATATCTAAATTAAAAACAGAATGCTCTGCAACAGAACTATGTCCCATATCAAAAATAATATTATTATTAGAATTTCTAGCTTTCTCAACTTCTTTTGTTGCAATCTCTCTCAACTCATTTACAGGTCTAGGATCTCTACTAATTCTAGCATAAGCAGCTGAAATTGTTTCTGGAGTCAAGCTATCTTTAATTTCTGAATTATTCTCTTTTATTTTTTCTATTAAACTTGAATCTAAATTATAACCTGCTAAATAAACTTTCATAATATCCCTTTATAATCTTTTTTTTATTTTATTTCAATTCGACTCTGTTTTCTATAGCTTTTGCTAAAGTTAAAGAATCTATATATCCTAAATCAGAACCGATAGGAATTCCTTTTGCAATTCTAGTAATTTTAATGTTAAATTCTGACAAAATTTTACATATATATAAAGCTGTCGCTTCACCTTCAACTGTTGGATTTGTGGCGACTATAATCTCATCTATTTTCTCTATTTCTACTCGCTTTAAAAGAGCATTTATATTCAAATCTTTTTCTGTTACAGAATCCAAAGGAGAAATAACTCCTCCTAAAACATGAAATAATCCTTTATACTCTCGACTTCTTTCTATTATAAAAACATCTGGAATATTTTCTACAACACAAATTATTTTTTTATTTCTTGTTTCATCTAAACAAATATCACATATATTATTTTCTGTTAAATTTCCACAAATTGAACAAAAATGTAATTTTAGTTTTCCATTTATAATAGAATCAAGTATTGATTTAACATCTTCGTTATCTAATTTTAATACATGGAAAGCCAGTCTTTCTGCCATTTGAGAACCTATTCCTGGAAAAGATTTAAAAGTAGATATTAATTTTTCTAAACTCAATGGATACAACATAATTTTATTTAAACATTTCCATCATTTTTGCCATATCTAATCCGCCTGTCAATTGTTTTGTTTCCTCTTCTATTTCTTTTTGTGCTTTTTTTGTAGCTAAATTTAATGCTTTTAAAACCATTCCTTCTGCTTTACTTTTTTTCATCTGCATCATCTCTTCTGGAAAAACTATAGAAATAACTTCTTGTTTTCCATTCATTACAACTTTTATGCCTTCATTTTCTACTTCTATTCTTTTTTTTTCAAGCATTTTTTCTGTATTTTTCATTTTAGAATAAATATCTTTTGCTTGCTTTACTGTATTCATCATATTTCCTATTTTATCAAAACCTTTCATTTTATATACTCCTTTTTTCATAAAAACAATTTTAACATTATTTTTTTTGTTTCTCTAATTCTTTTATTATTTTTTATTCTTGATATAAAGAAACATTAGAATCTAAATTTTTTAAACTTTTTAAATTTTTATTATTTGTATCTTTAAAAATATCATTTTCTATCTGATATTTATTAAAATTATCTTCTGAATTTAAATCTGTAAAAATTTCTTCTTTTTGAAAAATCTTAGATTCTGCAAGTTTTTTATATTTCATATCTATTTTATCTAAATTATTAACTTCAACTTTTTTATAATTATCAAATTTTTTTGAAACTTCTTTTGGAACAAAAACATCTTCTTTATTTAACAATTTTCCATCTATAAAATCCACTTCTTTATTTGAATTATTATTTTCTATTTTATTTATAGTTTCAATATTAGAATCTTCTAATAATTTTGTTTTTAAAAGTTTTGGATAATTATTGTTTTCTTTATTTTTTAATTCATATTTTTTATAATCATTTTCCATAAAGTCAACATATTT
>CAYQVV010000013.1:0-6506 GCA_964421155.1 uncultured Elusimicrobiaceae bacterium | reverse complement strand
TCATTCTCTATTCTTTCTTTTTCTAATCTTTCAGATTCTAATTTTTTCTTATCATTCTCTATTCTTTCTTTTTCTAATCTTTCAGATTCTAATTTTTTTATATCTAATTCCACTCTATCTATTTTTGCTATATCTGTAATATTTTTTTTGTCAAATAAATTTGGGAGTTCTGTTTTTTTTGTTTCAATTTTATTTTGCTCTAAAGAAGCTATTTTTTGACTTTCTTTATATAAAATTAATTTCTTTAATTCATCTATTTTTCCTTGTGCTTTTAATTCTAAGTCTTTTATATCTAATTTTTCAAAATAGTTATTATTCCCAAAAATTAAAAAATATCTTCTTAAAAAAAACAAACTTATTTCATCGTTTGGAAATATAGACAAAACTCTATAAAAACTTCTTAAAAAATCATGATATTGCTGATTATAAAAATAATTTATTCCTTCACTTATCCAAATATTAATATTTAATATATTTTCAATATCCTCTTGAGATTTTCCCTTAAATAAGTTTATATATCCATTAATTTCTTCTTTTGAAGGATCTAAAATTAAAATTTTTTTAGCTTCTTGTATTGATTCCTCTATATTATTTTTTGAAAAATACAAAGAGAAAACCTTTGAATAATGAAAATCCGCCAAAGAAAAATTTTCTCTTTGTGTTAACATATCTTTTATAATATTATTAATTTCATTAATTCTATACTTAACATTGCTTGCATTTTTATCCAAAATTAAAAGCTTATTATAATAATTTACAGCTGTTATATAATCTTTATTATTAAAACTTTTCCTTGCTTGTACTAAAAAGTATTTAATCAAATGTTTTTCATTCTTTATATTTTCCAAATTATTATTATTAATATAAATATTTAGATAATACAATATCATCTCTTTCTGTTCAAAAGAATCCCAAATATTATAAAAAATAGAAAAACTTTCTTTGTATTTTTTATTTTGAAACAAAACAACTGCATTTTTATATTCATTATAAACATTAATTTTTTTAGTAGTAACTTCTACTAATTGCTCTGTAATAGAAAACAATCTAACAGGAGATAAAAAAAACATAAAAACTATAAAAAATATTAAAATTGTATTTTTTTTCATATTATTTTTTTTCAAATTTCCCAATCCTTATTAAAAGATTTTTTATTCTTGCTAAAAATTCTTTTGCAATAAAAGGCTTCAACATATAATCATCACTTCCACAAGCAAAACCTTGTATATAATCTTGTTCTAAAGTTCTAACTGTCAACATTAAAACTCCAATATCTTTGAAAGAATAATTTTCTCTTATTTTTTTACACACTTCATATCCATTCATCTTTGGCATATTCAAATCTAAAACAACTAAATCTGGCTTGACATCAAAAACTTTATTTATTCCTTCTAACCCATCATGAGCAATAAAAACTGTATATCCTTCTTTCTTTAGAATCATTTTTATTAAATCAACAAAATCTGGTTCATCATCTATAACTAAAACTTTTATATCATTATGATTTATATTCAAAATTTCTCCTAACTAGTCAAAAAAATACGATACAAAATTTATAACACAAATTCAAGATTTTTCAAGATATTTAATTTTCTAAATTTAAAATTTCATTTTGATAATTTACCTGTAAAGCTTCTAGTAAATCCTCTATATCTCCATCTAAAAAGCTAGATAAATTATGTCTAGTAAATCCTATACGATGATCCGTTATTCTATCTTGAGGAAAATTATAAGTTCTAATTTTTTCACTTCTATCTCCAGAGCCAACCTGAGTTTTTCTGTCTTTTGATAATTCATTATTTTGTTTTTGAATTTCTAAATCTAAAAGTCTAGATTGCAATACTTTTAAAGCTTTATTTTTATTTTTTAATTGAGATCTTTCATCCTGACAAGAAACAACCAATCCTGTAGGAATATGAGTTATTCTAATAGCAGATTTTGTAGTGTTAACACTCTGTCCTCCTTTTCCAGAAGAACAAAAAGTATCTATCCTTAAATCTTCTTGTTTTACATCTACATCTACATCTTCAGCCTCTGGCAAAACAGCAACTGTAACAGCTGAAGTATGTAATCTTCCACTAGCTTCTGTCAAAGGGACTCTCTGAACTCTATGAGTTCCACTTTCAAATCTCAAATAATTATAAACTTCATATCCAGTAATCAAAAAAACAACTTCTCTAAATCCACCTAACTCTGTTGTATTTGAATCTATTATTTCTACATTCCAATCTTTTCTCTCTGCATATCTAGAATACATACGAAATAATTCTCCAACAAATAATGATGCTTCTTCCCCTCCTGTTCCAGCTCTAATTTCAACTATTGTATTTTTATTTGCATATTTATGCTTAGGAAGCAAAATCGTTTTCATTTCTTTTTCTAGCAACTCTTTTTTATTTTCTAAAGTTTCTATTTCTTCTTTTAAAAATTGTATCATATCTAAATCTTTTTCTGTTTTTAAAGTTTCAGATACTTCTTCTATTTCTAACAATGTTTTTTTAAAATTTATATAAATCTCTACTTTTTCTTTACAAACAGAATGTTCTTTAGAATATTTTTTTAAAAGTTCCAAGTCTGATATAACTTTAGGGTCAGAAATTAAAACTTCTAGATCTTTTAATTGTTCTTCAAATTTTTTAAACTTATCTTCAAATGTGTCTATCATATAAATTCCTTAATAAAATTATTTCTCTTCAAAAAAATTCTTAACTGCTTTCAATATATTATCTGCTGTTTTATCTCCAATTCCTTGAAGTCCTAGTAAGTCATCTTTATTTGCATTTCTTAATGTATCTAGAGTATATCCTGCAGAAAGCAAAATTCCAGCACTTTTAGCATTTATACCATCTAATTGTTCTATACTTTTCATAACATTTTCTGTTTTTTCATCTTTTTCATTTTGTCTTTGAGTTTCTGTTTTTATCTCTAAATGCCATCCTGTCAATCTAGCTGCTAATTTTACATTACAACCTTGCTTCCCTATCGCTAAAGACAATTGATCATCAGTCAAAACAATTTCAGCATTTTTTCTAAATTCATCCAAATATATAGTTTCTATTTTAGCTGGCTTTAATGAATTTTCTATAAATTTTCTAGGATCATCATTATATAAAACTAAATCTATTTTTTCCCCATTCAATTCATCTATAATATTTTTTATTCTAACGCCTCTTACACCTACACTAGAACCAACCGGATCTACTTTAGGATTCTTTGAAAAAACTGCAACCTTAGATCTATTACCTGCATCTCTAGCTATATTTTTTATTTCTATAGTTCCATCATATATTTCTGGAATTTCTACTTCAAATAATTTTCTTAAAAATTGTGGACTTTTTCTAGAAACTAAAATTTTTGTTCCTCTAGGGTTATCTTCTACTTTTAAAATATAAGCTTTTATAAACATTCCTTGAGCATAATTTTCTGTCTCTATCTGCTCAGCTACAGGTAATATTGCTTCAACTTTTCCTAAATCTATAATAGCAGTATCATTTACCATTTTGTTTATATATCCACTAACTATTGTTCCTTCTTTTTCCTTGTATTCTTTATACACATTATCTTTTTCTGTTTCTCTCATTTTTTGAATAATAACTTGTTTAGCAGTCTGTGCTGCGATTCTACCAAAAGATTCAGATTCTATTTCTATATCTATTTCTTCTCCAACTTTTATTGACTTATTTATTTCCTTTGCTTCTAATAAAGAAATTTCTTTTGTTTCATCTTTAACAATATCTACTACTTTTTTATATGCAAAAAGCTCAACTATTCCGTCTACACCTACAATAGCCTTTATATTTGCAAATTTATTATTATGTTTTTTAAACGCAGATACAATAGATTGTTCTATTAATCTTAATATTGTTTCTTTTGATATTCCTTTTTCTCTTTCTATCAATTCTAAAATAGGTAATAAATCTCCACCCAAATGTTCCATAATTAAATTTCCTCCAAATTTTTCCTGTATATAAAAACAAAAAAGCCACCCAATAATGGGAGGCTTTTGTTCATTTTTTATATATTATAAATTTTATGTAAAAAATACAATATATTTTTTGAAATATATATTCAAAATCAGTGATATAAAAATAAATGGGATAAAAGGAATATAAAATTTAGAAATATCAAACCTTATTATTCTTAATTTATTTAAAAATTTAAAAAAAATACAAAAAATTGCACTTACAAAAAAAGAATAAAAAAATATCGACAAAAAAAGTTTAAATCCAAAAAACAATCCAAGACATGTAAATATTTTAACATCTCCAAAACCCAAAGCCTCTTCTTTAAATATAAAAATTCCCAAATAATACACAATAAAGGAAATAAAAAAAACACCAATTCCACTAAAAAATTTTATAAAAAAAAGAGAATCTAAAGCATTACATAAACAAAGAAATAAAAAAAAATAAAACAAAAAATTAGGAAATATTTTATATTTTATATCAATTATAGTAGATAAAAATAATATAAAAAATACTAAAAACTCGAATATAATTTTTTTTGTCAAAATAAAATTATTAGAAAAAATTAAAAATAATAAAAATAATAAAATAATAATAAAAAAAATTGAAAAAAAACAAATATTATAAAAATTAATTTTTTGATTTTTTGATTTTAAAAAAAAAGATAAAAACTCTGATTTATAAAATTTTTTTTGCAATAATAATTTTAAATCTTTTAATTGCAATAAATCTTCTTTTTCTGCGTTTTTTATTAAAAAAAACGAAACTATTGATAAAAAAAACGATATAATGATTAAAAAAAATATTACCACTTGCTATATTTAACACCTTTTGTATCTAAATGATCACAATTTATTCTTATTTCTCCAGTTTCTGAATCATATATCCAACCACCTGTATCATCCACAAATTTCCCTATTTTTATCTTATTACTTTGTTTATGAAACTTTCCCAAAATAACTTTTGGGAAAGTTTGTCTATCTAAATATTTTTTATCCAAAAAATCATTCATTTTTAAATCTAACGGATAAACTCCATTATTTTCTTTATATTTTTCTATATTATCTCTTAAAACTGATAAAACATTTTTAGTTTTATTTTCTCTAGTTTTTCTAAATAAATCTGTAAATCTAGGAATAGCCATATATGCTAAAATCATTATCATAGAAACTACTATGGTTAATTCTATAATTGTAAATCCAGACTTAAATTTCATATTCAGCTCTCAATTATAAATTTTTATCTATGAAATTTTTTAAAGCATCTTTTGGCAAAGCTCCAATATTTGTAGCTACCTTTTCTCCATTTTTAAATATAACTAAAGTAGGAATGCTCATTACAGAAAATTTTTCTGCAATCTCACTATTTTCATCTACATCAACTTTAAAAAAATTACATTTCCCAAGATATTCTTCTGCCAATGATTCAAAAATTGGAGACATCATTTTGCAAGGACCACACCATTGTGCAAAAAAATCTACTATACAAACACTTTCTTTTATTTTCTCTTCAAAATTATTATTGTCTAAATAAATCATCTTCTTCTCCTTCATTTTTAATGTTTTTATTAATATTAAAATGCTTATAAGCTTTTTCTGTGACGATTCTTCCTCTAGGCGTTCTAATAAGAAGCCCTTGTTTAATTAAGTAAGGTTCACAAACATCTGTAATTGTATCTATTTCCTCGCTCGTTATAATGGCTAAAGTTTCTATCCCTACAGGCCCTCCATTATAATTTTCTATCATTGACAACAAAATCCTTCTATCTACTTTATCTAATCCCAAAGAATCTACTTCCAACATTTCAGAAGAATCTATAGCTATATTTTTATCAATAATCCCATTATTTTTCATATCTGCAAAATCTCTAATTCTTTTTAAAAGCCTATTTGCTATTCTAGGTGTTCCTCTAGATCTACTAGCTATTTCTAATGCTCCATCATCTGTAACTTTTATATTTAAAATATTCGCAGACCTTTTCACTATAACCATAATCTCTTCAACATTATAGAAATCTAAATGATTAACTATGCCAAATCTATCCCTCAAAGGAGAAGTTAAAAGCCCTGCTCTAGTAGTAGCTCCTATTAATGTAAATTTTGGGATATCAAGTTTGATATTTTTTGCACTAGGCCCTTGTCCTATAATAATATCTAGTTTAAAATCTTCCATTACAGAATAAAGTGTTTCTTCAACAATATGATTCATTCTATGTATTTCATCTATAAAAAAAACATCTCCTTCCGATAAATCTGTAAGAATAGCAGCTAAATCCCCAACCTTCTCTAAAACTGGACCCGTGGTTGACTTTATATTAGCTCCCATCTCTTTAGCAATAATATTAGATAATGTTGTTTTTCCTAAACCCGGAGGTCCATAAAATAAAATATGATCTAATGGCTCATTTCTTTTTTTAGTTGCTTGAATAAAAACAGATAAATTTTCTTTAAGTTTTTTTTGCCCAATAAATTCAGATAAACTATTTGGACGCAAAGAAAATTCAGAATTATCTTCCGTCAAAAAATTTGGATTAATTAAATC
>CAYQVV010000012.1:6961-20049 GCA_964421155.1 uncultured Elusimicrobiaceae bacterium | reverse complement strand
TTTCTTTATTTATTTTCTCAAACATTTCTTCTATTAATAAATTCTTTGTGTTTTTATCATAGTCTTTTATTTCTTTTTCAAAGTTATCCAAAGTATTTTTTATATTTATTAATAAATTATGAGTTTCATGTATATTTTTTTTAAATTCTTCTGAAACTATATTTTTTACTTCTATATTTTCTTTCAAATTATCTATTGCACTATCTACTTTATTTTTATTCCCCTCTTTAAATATATATTCTGTATAGATATTTCCATTTTTTAAAGATATTCTCAATATCAAATTATCATTCTTTTGATCCAAATCAACTATCAATCCATCGCCTTTATATAACTCTTCATTATTTATAATGATAGTTATATCTTTTATAATATCACTTCTTTTTGCTATAAATCTTGGAGATTTTATTAATAAAGATATCCCATTTTTTGAAAAATCCAATAATTGTGCTCTATACTCTTCTCCATCTATAAAAAATGAAATTCTTGACTTAACAGTATTTAATACTTTACTTGAAAATCTTTTTTCTCTTTTTTTAGAAATATTCGTTTCTGACAAAAACATTAATCCGATTTTATATTTATTTTTATCATCTATTTCCATTAATTTTGAATAAATAACTTCACTATCATCTATTATTGTTTCATATTCATTATTAAAAATTTTGATATTTTTTAAAATAGTTCCTTTATGAAAAAACCCTTCCTCTTCATCCAAATAAAAAGATAATCCTTTGTCGCTTATTTCATTAACTGA
This sequence comes from uncultured Elusimicrobiaceae bacterium, assembly GCA_964421155.1. GTDB lineage: Bacteria > RUG730 > RUG730 > RUG730 > RUG730 > CAYQVV01. Next base: position 19,292 of record CAYQVV010000012.1, on the reverse strand, counting down.
CTTGATTAAATTTAATCCTTTAGGGAAAGCAAAATTTATTTCTACATTTAAATTTTCATCTATTTTTCTTTCTAATAAACGATTATTTTTCATAAATTCTTTCCTTATTTTTTAATATTTTAATTATTATATCTTTTTCTCTTTAATTATGTTATAAATCTACCGATTTATATAGAAATGATTATTTATCATCTTTTTTTATATCTATTTTCATTGTCATTCCTGCAAAAGCAGGAATCCAGTTTTTTTTAATTCTAGATTCCGCATTTCCTTCGGACAGGGCTCTAAAGAGCCACTGGCGGAATTGTAAAAGTTAAATAATTCATAGACAATAATGAATTATTTGAAAAATTTAAAAGATTACTGTAAACAAATAATCTTCTTTTTTGACATTGCACAAAAAAGAAGCAAAAAAAGCTAGTCCGCTGTATATCAGATATAGGAGTAAAAACAATAAAAATCTAAAATTTCAATACAACATAAAATAAAAAACAACAACCTAGAAATTTTTAAACGATTTTTAATGTTTTTACTCAGCTTTTCCGCTATAAGGCGGACAAAATAAATATAAAAAATGTCTACAAATTACTTAACATTTACAGGAATGACAAATAAAAATTAAACAACAAATAAATTTTTCAAAATATATAATTTCTCTAATTAGCCTTTAAAAATATTTTATTTATTGCATCAACATATGCTTTCAAACTTGCTTCTAAAATATCTGTAGAATTCCCTTTTCCAAACGAAAAAATCTTATTGCATTGGCAAGCATTATCTTTTTTATTATTAAAATTTTCACAAGAAATCTTTACAGTAACATCTCCAATCGCATCTTTTTCACCAGAAATTGCTCTTATATTATATTCTTCAAGTTTTATGTTTAATCCTAACATTTTATCTATAGATTTATAAACTGCATCAACTGGACCATCTCCACAAGTTGCTTCTTGCAAAATTTCTTCTTTCCCAGATGAATCTTTTTTCAAAATTTTAACAGTTGCTGTTGGAATCATATTATTTCCACTTATAACACTAAAATATAAAAGTTTTATAAATTCATTATTAGAACTATTTTTAAAAACATTATTTATCAAAAACTCTATATCTTCATCAAAAATAACCTTTTTCTTATCAGCAAGATCCTTAAATTGAACAAACAAAGTATCTATTTTTTCTTTATCAAATTTATATCCCAATTTTTCAATCTTGTCTGCAAAAGCATGTCTACCTGAATGTTTTCCCAAAACTATATTTTCATTATTTATAATTCCTATTGATTCTGGAGTCATAATTTCATATGTCAAAGGATTTGCCAAAACTCCATGTTGATGTATACCAGATTCATGAGCGAAAGCATTTTGTCCGACAATTGCTTTATTTCTCTGAACTTGAATTCCTGTTAGATTACTTATAAGTTTTGATGTTTTATAAATTTGCTTTGTATCAATATTTGTTTCCATATTCAAAACAGATTGCCTAGTTTTCAATATCATTGCAATTTCTTCCAATGCTGTATTCCCTGCCCTTTCTCCTAGTCCATTCATTGTGCACTCTATCTGCCTTGCTCCGTTCATAATCGCAGACAAAGTATTAGAAACTCCTAGCCCCAAATCATTATGACAATGCACACTAATCAAAGTCTTATCAATATTTGGAACTTTATTATAAAGATTCTTTATCAATGCTCCAAACTCATGAGGCAATGCATAACCAACAGTATCTGGAATATTCACAACATTTGCACCTTCATTAATAACACCCTCTACAACTTTACACAAAAAATCAAAATCTGTTCTAAACGCATCTTCTGCAGAAAATTCTATTTCAGCTTTGTATTTTTTTGCATATCTAACAGCTTTTATCGCCCTTTCATATGCTTCTTCTCTTGTCATTTTTAATTTATATTGCAAATGAATATCTGATGTTGCCAAAAAAATATGTATTCTCTTATTTTTTGCAAACTGCAATGCATCATAGCAAACATCAATATCTTTTTCATTAGCTCTAGCCAAGCCTGCTATTGTTATATCTTTAACATTTTTAGAAACTTCTCTAACCGCTTCAAAATCTCCTATCGAAGAAACTGGAAATCCTGCTTCTATAACATCAACTTTCAAACATTCCAACATTTTTGCTATTTCAACTTTTTCGGAAATATTCAAACTAGCTCCTGGGCATTGTTCTCCATCTCTTAGAGTTGTATCAAATATATAAATTCTATTCATTATTTTCTCCTATTTCACCTTTTCGCTTTTTCATATGTTTATCTCTAAATATTTCAGAAACCTTTTTCATTTTTTTAAATAAATCTATTAATCCAGATAAAAAATATAATAAAAACACAATAAATAACATATTTTCTGGAAATCTCCATACCAAAATTCCACCTATACAAATTAAAACAATTGTTCTAAAAGTTTTAGCTCTACCTAGCTTTAAATTCTTTAAACTCATATAGGTTATATCACTAACCATAGCATAAGATATTAAAATAACTACTAAAGGAATTAAATTTGCAAAAATATAAAACTTATTCATTATTAGTGGAATTATTTTTTTTGTAATATTATTGTCTATTAAAATATCAATTAAAACAAATGAAGCCAAAATATATGCTGCTGCGGGACAAGGCAAACCTTTAAAACATCTTGAATCTTCTTTTCCATCTAATGTATTTGCATTAAATCTAGCAAGTCTCAAAGCAACTGCTATAACAAAAAATAAAGAAATAACTATTCCAAATTTTCCATATTTAAAAAGGACTACATTATAAATCAAAAAAGCTGGAGCTACTCCAAAAGAAACTATATCACATAAAGAATCAAGTTCTACTCCAAATTTACTTACAGTATTAGTCATTCTAGCAACTCTTCCATCTAATAAATCAAAAATTCCAGCTATAATTATCATCCATGCAGCTTTTGAAAAATTGCCACCTAAAGACGATATAATAGACAAAAATCCCATAACTAAATTTCCCAAAGTAAAAAGACTTGGCAAAATATAAATGCCTTTTTTCATTTTATTATCCTCTTTTTGCAATATAAATTTATTTGCTTAATATAGTTTTTACATACTCTTTATAAAAATTTTTATTATTAATAATTACAATTCCTGCATTATAAAGCAAATCTAAAGGAAAAGATTTATCAAAATCTTCTATATAATTTTCAACCCAAATATAGAGTATATCCTTTTTTACTTTTTTTCTTGCTATACATTCTTTTATTAACAAATTTAATTTTTCTTTTAATTCATTTATATCTTTATTCATTTCCATAAAAACGACTAAGTCTACATCTTCTTCTATTGATACTATAGTTTCATATGTTTTAAATTTTTCTATTTCTCTCCCAATTAATATAATAGTATATTGTTTAGCTTTAAAATAAGTATAAATATTTTGACTTTGAAGATTATTGCCTGTTTCATATACAGCAATATTTTTACATTTTTTAAAAATATCTTTTATTATAGTTTCTTCATCTAAATCTTCTATTTTGCCAAAGTTTAAATTTTGTTTTAAAATTTTATTTGTATCTAAATCTTTTATAATAGACGAATCTTTATCATTTTCCTTACTTCTTTTTAATAATAAATGCTCTTCTATTTTTTCTATTTTTTTTAAAATTAAACTTTGATTTTTGATTATATCATTTATCTTTAAATACCAACAAAAAATCCATCTAAAAAAATAAAAAAATAAAATTAATAAAACAAGTATAGTTATTACAGAAATAACTGGATTATAAAAAAATAAATATACCACTGGAGAAATCATAAAACACCTCTATTTTTTTGTTAAATTTTGTTATCAAAAAATTTTTGTTCTATTTTTAAAAATTAAAAAATAAATAAAATATGCTATAGATAAACAAATAAATGAATCCGCTAAATTAAATACAGGCCAAATCTGAAAATCTAAAAAATCTACAACAGCACCTCTAAAAATTCTATCAGTAAGATTCCCAAATGCTCCGCCGATTAAAAAACCTATAGAGATTCTAAAAAAAATATTTTCTTTATTATCAATATAAAATTTTTTAAAATCATCCTTTATAAAAAAATAATAAAAAATAAAAATCAAAAATATAAAAAGCAAAATAAAAATATTCCTATTTTGCATTACTCCAAAAGCTACTCCTGTATTTTTTATATAAGTTAAATTAAAAATTTTATTAATTATGGGAATAGATTCATATAAATCAAAAATTTTTACTATTATATATTTTGAAATTTGATCTAAAAATATACAAAAAAATATAACAACGATTTCTAATACAAATTTAGAAAAAAAATTAAAAATTTTACTAAAAATATTTTTCATAAATACATCCTTAATTTGTCATTTCTTTTATTCTAAAAATAGCCCTTTCTGCAAATAAATTCGGAAAAATTCTAATTATATTTTTTTTTGTCAAAAAAACTTTATCTGTGACTTTGACATTATTATTTTTACAAAAATTTTGAAAATCTTTTATACTAAAAAAATGCAAATTCGGAGTATTGTCCCATCTATAAGGCAAATGTTTAGTAACTGGGGCAATACCATTAAAAAATAAAGAAAATCTAGAATTTATATAAGCAAAATTAGGGAAACAAACTATAACTTTTCTTCCTACTCTCAAAGACTCAGTTAATACAAAAGATAAATTTTTTATTTGCTGTAGGCTTTGATATAAAATTACAAAATCAAAACTTTTATCTGGAAAATCTTTAATTCCTTTTTCTATATCTCCATGAAAAACACTAAGTCCTTTCTCTACACATTTGTATATACAAGATTCAGAGATTTCTATCCCGTGAGCTAAAACATTTTTTTCATTTTTAAGAAATTCCATCAACTTCCCTTTTCCACAACCTAAATCTAAAACTGTAGATTGTTCTGGAATCCAAGATGAAATTATTTTATAGTCAAATTCAAACTCTCTCATTTTAATCTCCATCTATATCTATAGAATTCAAAAAAGGTTTTATAAGTTTAGTTTCTTCTTCAACATCTATCAAAAAAGCGTCGTGTCCATAAGTAGAATGTATGCTGCAATATGTAACAGGCATATGATTCAATCTTAACAACTTTATAATTTCTAAAGATTGATATTGAGGATAAAGCCAATCAGACTCAAATGCTATAACTAAAAATTTTATATTTGGGCGAATATTATCTTTAAAAAGTTTATCAGAAATATCAAAATAATCCATAGCTTTTGTAATATAAATATAGGAATTTGAATCAAATCTTTTTACAAAATTATCTCCTTGATATTTCAAATAATTCTCAACTTCAAAATTTACATCAAAAGAGTGTTCGTCATTTTTTTTCCTTCTAGAAAATTTCTGCTCCATAGAAACATTACTCATATAAGTTATATGCCCTATCATCCTAGCAATACTCAATCCTAATTCTGGGATTTTTTTGCCGTAATAATCTCCTTTATTCCAATCAGGATCTAATGTTATAGCCTGCCTTGCAACCTCATTGAAAGCTATTTGTTGTGGAGAATGCTTCATCGCAGTTGCAATTGGAATTGCACTCCTAACAAAATCAGGATAACTTGCCACCCATTGTAAAACTTGCATTCCTCCCATTGATCCACCGATAACACTAACTAATTTGTTTATTCCAAAATTATCTATCAATTTTTTTTGCAAAGAAACCATATCTTTTATTGTAATAAAAGGGAATCTCATCCCATATTGTATCCCTGTTTTTTTATCTATACTACTAGGTCCTGTTGTTCCCTTACACCCACCTAAAACATTAGAACAAATTACAAAAAATTTTTTTGTATCTATAGCTTTATTTTCTCCTACAAGATTATCCCACCAGCCGGGCTTTATATCTCCATCTTTATAACCACAAACATGTGCATCACTTGTAAAAGTATGAGTTATAAGTATTGCATTATTTTTCTTTTCATTCAAACTTCCATATGTTTCAAAAGCAATAACAACATTATCTATACTTTCTCCACTTTCCAAAATAAAAGGATCTTTTAATTCCAAATATTGAGTTTCAACAAAAAAATTTTCATTATCTTTTATATTTTCTGCCATTTTTTTTCACACTATTAACAATTTTAAAATTTTATTATTATACAAAAAATGTAATTAATTTAAAAGTATTTGATAAAAATAAAAAAAGCCGTTGATAACAACGGCTTTAAATTCTTAATCATATATAAATTATTTTTAAAATATAATTTATTTTTTTATAACATCTTTATAATTTTCTATTGTAACTGTTGCCAAATCAATAACACTTTTCAAATCATTTATATCAAAAACACTTGCCGCAGAATGTATATATCTAGTTGCAACACTCATTACCGCTGTTAAAATTCCATCTCTATTCATATAAATCATAGCACCATCTGTCATCCCACCATCAAAAATAGACATTTGATATTTAATTTTATTTTTTTGTGCCAAATCAACAATATTTTCTCTAATATTTTTAGGAACTATTAACCCTCTTCCAGAAGCTTCTATTGCTGTTATAACAACTCCTTCTCCTAATTTTAAACTACTCTCTAATTCAGTTATCCCAGGAGTGTCTCCTGCAATAGTTGTGTCAAATGCTATAGCAAAATCAGGGGATATTCCAAAAGAAGAAGTTCTTGCACCTTTCAATCCAACCTCTTCCTGACAAGTCCCTACAGCATAAATTTCTGTATCTTTAGGAACTTTTATTTTTTCCATAATTTTAACTATCTCATAACATCCTAATCTATCATCAACTGCTTTTCCATAAATCAAATTTTTATTACAGATAAATTCCCCGACTTCTGAACTAAAAACAATTTCATCTCCAATGCCAACAAATTTTTCTGCTTGTTCTTTTGAAGATGCTCCTATATCTATAAACATTTCCTCATATTTTATAACTTTGCTTCTTTCTTCTTGTTTTTGTAAATGTGGTGCCTTTGTTCCTATTATTCCAAAAATATCACCCTTTTTCCCTTTTATAATCACTCTTTCACCAACCAAAATCCTATCGTCTATCCCTCCAATTTTAATAAAATAAATAAACCCATTTTTTGAAATATGTCTAACCACCAACCCTATTTCATCCATATGACCTGCAAGCATTATTTTATTTTTGCCTTTACCTTTTCTAGCAATTACATTACCAAAATTATCAATTTTTACTTCATCACAAGTATTTTCAAATTCAGTTTTCAAAATATCTGCAACTCTATTTTCATATCCTGAAATTCCAGCCACAGTTAATAAATTTTTTAATAATTTATCCATAATTATTTCTCCTACTTTTTCTTTTTATCTAAAAAACTCAACAAATTACTTAAAGTTTCTTTTAAATCTAAAAAATCAATTTTATCTTTAAAATTTACATTTAAAATAAAATCTTCTTTTTCAAAATAAGGGAAAGCATTCAATTTAACATTTTTTTCTTGTTCAAAAAAATTTTTTATAATTTCAAATTTTTTCTTTTGTTCAAAAATATTAGGATTCTTTTTTGAATCTAAAAAATTTTTTATTTTATCAAATCTAAGATTCTTAGGGTCTTCCGATTTAAAAATATACATAATTTTATCAAAAACTTCTTTTTCAAAAAGTTCTTTATTCTCTAATCCATAAATTTTGAAAATTTCTTTTAAATTATCTATTATTTCTTTAGAAAAATTATAATTTATCTGCAAATCATCTACTATTTTTAATATAAAACCTATTATTTTTTGGTCAAAAATCATTAAATCTATTGCGGTTTCTAAGGAAAATTTTTTTTCTATAATCTTGTCTTTTAACTCTTTTGGCAAATTATAAATTTCAATCTTTTTATTTATATTAAACTCTGAAATAACAAACTTTATTCTTTTACATATAATTTTTATTTCTTCATCTTTCAATTCAAAAACATTATAAAGTTTATAAATCAAGTTAGCTTTTTCTATTTCATTAAAATCTTTTTTCCTGCCAATTAAATTATCATCTAAAAAAAGATTTATTCTATCAAAATCCGAGACTATATTATTTTTAAATTCTAAAACATAAGAAGGGATAATTTTCATATTAAGACTTTTAGCAATTTTTAATCTTTTTACTCCAGATATTATATTATAAAAATCGCCTTCTCTTTCTAATATAACAGGATTTATTATTCCAAAATTTTTTATAGAATTTTCTAATTCTAAATCTTCTAATGGATATGAAATTAAAAAATTATAATTTTCAAAATTTATATATTTTATATCCAACTCTTTATATTTAAAATCCATTTTATACATTTTTTATTTTTTAATTTTTGCCTTTATTTTATTTTTATAAAAAATTCTTGCCTCTTCAAAAAATTTTAAATAATTTTCTGATTTAAAATCTGGATATGTCCACGGCAAAAACTTATAATTAAGACTATATTTTTCTATCTCAACATTTTCAGATATTAATTTTTTATCTTTTTTTGAATTACTGTACATCAAAGTTATTTCAGCAAAAATTCCTTTCCCTATATAAATTCTATGTGAAAAATCTTTTGCAGATGCTAAAACAACTTTAGCTAAATCTACAAACCCAGGATCCAAATTAATTTTTCGACAATTATTTTCAGAAAACTGTTTTTCTATATCATTTGTAGAAACTTTAATTTCTGCCAACTTAGATTCTAATATCAAATTTTCAAAAGCATAAAATTTTTTCTTTAAAATGTCTCCCATTTCTAAATTATAATATGTTGTATAATCAAAATTAAAAGATTCTGTTTTTAAAAAAATTTTTCCAAACATATCTTCTAATTTTTTTTCTAATTCAAAAATTTTAGAAACTATTTTCTCGTCATAAATAATTCCTATAAAAAGTAAAACTTCCTTTTCAGCTTTTATTTCTGACATTTATTTCCCTTAAATTATATACAATATTTTTGATTTTTGATTTTTAATTTTTAGATTTTATTTTAAAATTTTTTATGAATAATAATCTTCTTTTTCCATATCCAACATAAATGGATTTATTGAAAATCTAGCCAAAAGATTATATGCAGTCCCTGCAATAGAAATAACATTTTCTGTTTTTGGAGTAAACCATCCGTGTCCTGTATCTGCAAAAGCCTTGCTTGCATATGGCAATCCACCAATATTATCTGTATTCATTTTAGACTGTATCATCATTTTTTCTAATTCATTTAAATAAAAAGCTGTTTTTTCAATATAATATTTATATTTTTCTTTATCTCTAGTTTGAAAATAGTTCGCCATAACTTCATATGTTGTTATCATCTGTGCTGTCCACTCAGAAGAAACAACCCCTTTTCTTCCTAACCTTTCATAATTAGTATAATCAAACCCTTCTACATCAAAAATTTGACCTTTCTCATTATTAAACTTTACATTTGTTTTTGTTTTATTTTCCATATACTTTATCAATTTTTCTGGATCTATTCCTTTTTCATATAAAACTTTTGGTCCAATTGCAGGAATTCCAAAAGAAACTGTATCAGTAGCTATTTTTCTATCATTCTTCCCTCTCATAAATCTATTTTCTTCTTTTATATATGCAGAATTTAACAGCCAATCCAAAGTTTTATCAGAGGCATTTTTATACTTAATATTTCCAGTAACTTTATATAGCATTCTAAAAAATGAATAGACATCTAAATTATGCTCTGTTGCATACCATGTCTCATTTTCCCCACCTCTTATTCCACCATCAGCATCTTGCAATTTTAAAATGTAATTAGCAATATTTATAACATTTGATAAATATTTTTTGTCATTACTTTTTTCTATATATTTAAGCATAGCCATACCAAGCCATGCATTAGGCCCAACATGAGCGATCCACTCCATAACACTTCCACTATTTTTGCTGTAAGCATTAAAAAAAGCAAATCCATCAGTAGTTTTATTTGCTCTATTTACAAAAAAATCTATTAAATTTTTAGCTTTATCAAAATCTTTTCTTTCAATTAATATATAAATACAAAGCGCCTGATCATAAGTAAAAGAAATATGTTCTAATTCTCTATCTCCTTCATAGCTACCAATTAATCCTGTCTTTATAGATTGACTATTTTTTATCCAATTAAACATTCTATCTGTTTCTTTTTGAGACAAAGATATTGAAATTGCAAAAATTTCTTTCTTTTTTTGTTCAACTATTATCTGCTTTTGTTTAACAGTTTCTAATTTTTGCTCTAAATTTATCTTAATAACATTTAATTTTTCAATTTTAGATTCAGTAAAAGTTGAAGGAGTTATATTTAATTCCATCTGCAATTTTAAAATTTCTTGTTTTGCTTGTTCTAAAGCTAATGTTATATTAGAATAATCTCTTTCTAATTGTGAATATTCTTTGTTAATTTGATTTTTTTCTATTCTTATATTTGTTATTTCAGTTATTAATCGTTTATTTTCTATTTTACTTTTAAAATCATTAAATGTAGAAAATAAAAATAAAATAAAAAAAATGATTATAAATGAAAATATATATTTAGGCCTTCTATAAAGTTTATATGCATATTTTATTATATCTTTTGAATCTTTTTCTTTTAAATCTAAAAAGGAAACTCCTATTTTAAATCTATTAAAATGATCTTGATTTGATTGATTGAACCATCTAGGTTCTGAATAAACTTTTATAGGGGTTTCTAAATTTGGAAAATCTATAGATAACTGCAATAAATATTTATTTTCTAAAATTTTTTTTGCTAAATTATCATCAAAATTATTTATCTCTAAACATACACCTGTCTTGTTTATATCTCTAGTAAATCCTTGAAAAGTTGTATTCCAAACAACATTTTTATTTTGATCTAAAACGGTTATTAAAACGGGTAAAAAAGTTTGAATTCTTAAATATTTTCTTTGTTCCATTGATTTTTTCTCTTGTTAGAATTAGACGGAAATTTATTCTTTGCTAAAATAAACATTATCTAAATATATTACTCCATCTATTGGTGTAGCCAAAGATGTTTTAAAAATAATTTTTGTAAATTTTTGCATAGATGCAGATGTTAGAGAGATAGGAATTGTTTTTAATGTCCAATCTTTTCCAATAGATATAGTTTGTGTTTGAATTACATTATTAGCTAAAATAATAGCTATTATCTCTGAAACATTATCTGATTTTATAGCAAAATTTAAAGTATTATAATTAGACATATCCGTTTCAACTGCTACAGGACTTTGTGAACCATCATATCCAAATTGAAAAAAAATACCATTTTCTATAGAAGAGTTTGCAATTATTTTTAATGCTTTTTTCCCTTCATATACAAAATCATAAGTATCAATCATATTTATGGTTGAATCATCCGCTATTTTTCCTAAAAATCCACCATTTGAATTTCCTGGATTAAGTGTATTAAACATTAAATCTGAAACAACTTCATCAGAATAAAAATAATATCTATTTGTCTTAGTTGGGAACTCTTTAACTATTCTAATATTTATACTAGAAACAACTTCTCCTAATCTAGCACTTATCGTTACTGTTTGAGGAGCTTCTGTTGGAGTCTTATATTCTCCATTCAGTGACATAGCACCTTTATCTGCCTCCCAGACCAAAGTTTCTGAAATTTCTTTACCTTTTAATGTTTTTACTTCAGCTGTAAATTGTATAGTTTTATTAGTCAAGTATGTGGCATATACTTGGGAATCTGGAACTTTTATATTTATAATAACTCCTAAATTATCATTTTTATCTTTTTTAAAACAAGCAACAAAAGAAAAAACATAAATAAAAATAATAATAAAAATTACAATTTTTTTATTCATAAATAAACCTTTTAATATATTTTATTTATTCAAAATAAATGTCTGACAAATAAATACTACATCCATATTTATTATCATACTTATTTAAAATAATATTCAAACCACTTATAATATTAACTAAATTTTTCCCTTTTAAATCAATTTCATATTTTGTCCAAATATTTGTCAATTTTAAATTCCCAATCCAAGCAGAATCTGAATCTGCATATTGCCCTTCTATTCCACCTATTTTTATTTCAGAAATTTTCTCATTTCCTTTTTCGCCTTTAGCATAAAAAACTAATTTTTTATACCCTCTTAAATCTATACCACCCTCTTTTCTATTGCCCCAATTATTTGGAGGATATTGCCAAGCAAGTCCTGCCCACCCCCTATGTCCATTGGGAATATACTCTATTTTTATACATTCTTTATCTGCTTCTTTAAAATTAAAATCTACCTTAAAATCTCTAGAATCTCCCATCCACCCTGTTGGATAAAAAAAATAATCATCTGAATATCCATTTAAATAGATATATTTTTTAGGAAGATTATTAATTTTAACATCTTGTTTTATATCTATTTTTCTAATCAAGTTTTCATCTAATATACCTAAA
>CAYQVV010000012.1:0-6861 GCA_964421155.1 uncultured Elusimicrobiaceae bacterium | reverse complement strand
TTAGAAAAAACTTTTTTTTCAGTAGATAAATAATTATAATTCACTTTTTTATAAACATCTACTTTTATTCCAACATTATTAGAAGGATATCTCATAATTTCAACTATACTATCTAAAACTAAAAAACCTACAGACTTTATTTCCATAGTATTAATATCTATAAAAGAATCTAAGTCTACTTTTATATTTCTTCCTGACTTAGAAATTTCAACTTCTGTAATATTTCTCAATTTAGAAATAATATTATCTATTCTATCTGTAAAATTTTTATTATAAACACCCTTTATTTCTGTAAAAACTATATTAACATATTCTTTATCTGATTCTGTTTCGTAACAATTAAAATCTAAAAAATTTAAATTAATTTTCCAATAATTAAACCAATAATACAAATAATTTTTAATTTCTTTACTAGCCTTTAATGCAATTTTTTTAGAATCTCCTGAATTTGTATCCATTTTTTCTGAAAAAACTATTAAAACATCTCCTTTTGAAGAATATTTTTTCTCAAATTTATACATTTCATTTAATACTAAATTTGCATCTGCAGATAAATTATTTGTTTTAGAATCTTTTTTTAAAGGTTTATTATTAGATACCTGCATATTATAATCTGCAGATTCTAAGTTAAAAACAAATGTAAATAATAATAAAAAAAGAATAAAATATTTAGTCTTCAAAACTAACATCCTCTGTTTTTTCAAAAAAATTATTTTTATTTAAACTAAACTTCACATAATTTTCTTTTATTTCAATTTTTTCTAACGATTTATTTTTTATATCCAAAATATAAGAAATATCTTCAGCATATATATTTAAATTTAATATAAAATATATAGTAAAAAAAATTATTATATTTTGTTTATTTTTCATAATTTATCCTTAAAATATTATTCAAAAAATATCTCATCTAGATAAAAAACTACACCTTCTGGATTACTTTCAGAAGTTGATACAAAAGCAAATCCTCCTATAATAGAACTCAAATCATATCCTTTCAAATCTATTACATATTTTTCCCATTTTTTACTTAAAATTATAGGCCCAAAATCAATATCTGCTGTATCAGAAAACTCACCTTGAATTCCACCTATTTTTATTTTATCAATAATCTCCCCACCTTTTTCTCCTTTAATATAGAACACCAACTTTTTTGCACCACTTAAGTTTAATCCTTTATTTTCTGTTCCCCAATTATTAGCTGGTTCTTGCCAATATATCCCTGCCCAACCATTTCCTTGACTATCTCTAGCTGAATAACTTAATTTCATACAAGACATCCCTTTATAAGGCTTAACATAACATCTCATACTAACCCTTAGATCGCCATAATCACCCATAAATCCACTAGGAATATAATTATTATCTTTATAATTTATATCTTTGTAAATATATTTTTTATTAAATTTCAAAACTTTTTTAGTTTTCATATCAACTATATTTGTATAATTTTTATTAAAATCTATCTTGTCTGAATCATTTAGTTTAACATTTAAATCTTCTTTTTGTTCTTTTAATTTCTTTTTTTCTTCTTGTGCTTGTTGTTTTTCTAATTTTTTTTGTTCTTTTAATCTTTCTTTTTCTTTTTTTGCTTCTTGTTTATCCAATTTCTTTTGTTCAGCCAATCTTTTCTTTTCTTCTGCAATTTGTTGCTTCTCTAATTTAGCATCATCTTTTTCTATCCCTCTTTCATTTATTTTATCAACATTTTGATTTTCTTGAGTTTCTCTAAAATTAAATGACATAGGAGCTTTTTCTTCTATTTTTTGTTCAGTTATTTTTTTTTTACTATCTTGTTCTTGTATTTTTTGTTTATCTAATTTTTTTTGCTCTGCTAATCTCTTTTTTTCTTCTTTTGCTTTTTGTTTATCTAATCTTTTTTGTTCTGCTAATCTCTTTTTTTCTTCTTTCTTACTTTCTTTTTCTAATCTTTTTTGCTCTGCTAATCTTTCTTTTTCTTCTTCTTTTATTTTCACATCTCCTTTTTCAGCATTATTAAAAGAAACTAAATCTGAATTAGAAATTTCTTGTTTCTTTGAAGTATTTTCCTTATCTACTTTAACATCTTTTTCATTATTTTCTACCAAATTTAAAACATTATCAAACTGAAAATCAAAATCATCTGCAAACCCAATTGAAATATTCATACAGAATATAAATAAAACAAAAGTAGAAACCTTTAAATTTAATTTTTTCAACATTTATATCTCCTTTTTTAAAAAAATTAATTAATATATTTTTGAATATAAAATCATTGCCTTATTATCTTCTAATGAAACATTAAAACCATCTTTTTTAATTATTTTTTTAGAATCTTTATATACATCATAAATATTATATCCCCAAACAACAGCAAGTAAAGAAACAAAAACATACATTTGATCTATTTTATCTGAATACTCATTATACAAATTATCGTCATGATACCCTAAACTAGAATAATTATCATATTTATTTCTTGCTTCATTATAAGAATAAACAGAACCAGCAATTAATAAAGTTGTTAGGGAAATAAAGGTAACTCCTTTAGTTTTTTTTCCTATATAATACTGACCTAATCCAGGATATAAAACAGATCTATAAACACTACTATCAATATTTTTCTCTGTCAAATCATTAGTTTTTACATAAGAAAATAAATTATTAAAAAAAAGACTAAAAACAAATATTAAAAACAAAAATATTTTAAAAATTTTCAATATCGCACCTCTATATTAATCTTTTTTAACTATTATGATTTTATCAATCACAAAATATGATAAACCTGAAGATAATTCACTAAAAATACCTTCTTTGTTTTGTAAAGAAAAACCTATAATATTAGTTACATTTTTTAAACTATTGTAATTAATATCTATATAAAATTCTCTATAATTATTAACATCTACATCCGAAGGATAAATATATTTGGTTTCAGTATCTGAAAACCCAATTACTTTTAACAAATGATTTTCATTTATTTTTCCTTTTAAGTTAAAATAAATTCTATTATATCCAGCTTCAGTAAAATCTTTATTTTTATTAAAAGCCAAATAAAAACCAAAATAATACGAATTTTCTCCTATATGGTCACCACCCAACACTTTAGCTTTATTTCCATCCCATAATAGATATATAGCCTTATTATTAGAATCAAAATAATTCATATCAAAATAAGAATTATCATTATAAGTATATTTATTAACAGAATAATCTGATAAATTAAAATATTCATCAAACAAAATCCATTGAGAAGTATATCCATTAATATATAAAACATTATCTTTTGTTTCTTTTTTTCCACAAGAAATAAAAATTAAATTAATAAAAAACAAAAACAAAAATAATAATTTTTTTTTCATAAAAATTCCTTATTTATATATATGAACATTCTATAGAAAGTATATTATCTTTTGAATTATCTAAATTAACATTTTTATCATTAAGACTCATACCCAAACTATCTATCAACTTATAATCTATTCCTTTTTCTATAAAATATTTAGAGACATCTATTCCTATTTTATTCGCTATATTTCTATCCTCTATTATATTTTTCCCAAAATTAACATAAACATTTATTTTAATTTTATTAACTCTACTATTATTTTTTAAAATATATAAAAGATTTTCTAATTCAATATAATTCAGTTTTCCATTATTTAAATTGTAAATAGAATTCAATTTATATTCAAAACAAATATTTTTATAGCTTTCTTTAATAAGAAAATTTTTATTATCCAAATTTTTCAATAATAAATCATAACTTAATATAGAATTATAATAATATACATCAAAAACATATTTTTCTGAATCTATTGTTTGTCCTGAAGCTGACTTAACAAACAATTTTAAATAATATTGACCATCTTTTAGAGACTCTCCCAAGTTTAACAAAGAAGAAGATCCATCCCATTCAAAAAAAGAAGGCACTTTTCCATAACCTTCTTTTTTATAAACTTTTTTATTATTTTTACTTTCAAAAATTTCAATAACCCAACTATTAATATCTAAAGTAGATTTAACATCTAAATCAAAAACAATGACATCATTTAATCCATCATTATTTACAGTCAAAATATTGCCATTTCTAGTTTTTATTAAAACTTTATTATCTAAATTACCAATATCTTTCTTTTTAATCTTATTTATATCTTTTTCATAATTTTTTAAAATATAAACTCTTTCAAAGTTATATTTCCATTTTATCATAAATTCTTCAAAACTAGGAATCTCAATCAGTTCTGTTTTATATTTATCTTGAAAAACATTTAAATAAGAAAATCCTATTTCCCCCAAAAATCCTAAACTTCTATAAATTTCCATCTTATATAAATTATCATATGTAAGTCCAAAGGCTCTATGCCATTCCTCATAACCCCAACAATCTTGCCCATACTTTAAATTAACACTATAATTCTTAAAATTTAACTTCAAATTCAAATCTAGATATTCTGTTATAGGAGTATAAACATCCGACACATAAGGATAAGCGCCTGTAGAAATACTATCTCCATATTGTGCATAAAAATTATAATAAAAAAACGAAGAACATCTCCCTTTTAAAAATAAAGTGTATACACTTAATGGATCTTTTATATCAAAAAGACCCGCTGTTCCAATAGTCTCCCAAACAACATTTCCGTTTTCATCAAAATAATATTGAGAATCAGTTCCACCTTTATATTTTTGTATATTATAATTAAAAGCCATTAAAAAATTAGAATTATCATCTTGATTCATATTCCAAGATTCTACATTTCCTATTTCGTAATTATATAATAGTTTAGGATTCAAAGTATTTGAAAAATAAGATATAGTAACATCTGAAGATAGTCTTTCTCTATTATCACTATCTACCCAAAATGGAGAATTTTCTCCTCTAGGAGAAATATATGCTTGTCCAAAATTTACATTAGTTCCTTCATAAACTAAAGGATTTGCTTCAATAATAGGCTTTCTATAATTAACTTTAAAATCAACTATAAATTTACTTAAAATTTTATCAATAGATATTTTATATTCTTGCTTATTTCCTGCTAAAATATCTAAATATTTACTTTCTAAAGATAAATAATCACAAAATAAAAAATCTTTATAATCCACTCTTAAACCATAACCTAAAGCATCTGATTTATTAGTTGTATCTACTTTTTTTATATAATTATTACCGAAAATACCATTAGAAGTATCTTCTAAATAATCGTATTGTCTATTAACACGAAAAGGTTGATACATAAGACCTAAAGTTAAATTAAAAGGCATAACATTTTCTATTTTTGAAGTAAAAGCATATGATTGTTTATATTGATCATCAGCATCAATAACTTTCCAAGGAAGTTTTTCATATTTATAAACAAAATAATTTGAAAAATCTCCTACTTTATAATTATGCTTCAAGTATAAAGAATCTTTATAACCCCAAATTGGCTCTCCATATATAACTTTTAAATCTCCAATAGAGTTAAATTTATAATCGGCTTCAACACCCTCTGGAACCGTTCTTTCACTCACATTAAGATATTTATCAGTTTCAAATTGTTCTTTATAAAAATCAAAGAGATCTCCCTCATATTTCCAATTATAATGAGAAATCCCTTTAAAGTATCTTATATGATAAAAATAATCTTTTAAATTTATTTCTGTCTTTTTTAAACTTATATATTGCTTATCATTTATCTTTTTATTTTGATCATTTATTGGTTGCCATAAAGTATCATTTTTAGAACTATATACATCAAAAGCCATCATTGCTTTAAAATTTTTACTATAATTCAAATATGACTCAAAAGATAGTTTACTATTTAAACTATTATCTACATCCGTAGAATCTGTTGTGCCATCATTATAGAAAGTTTCATTTTTAGCATTTTTCCATCCATCATTTAATCTATTAGAAACGAAATTTAACTCTAAACCTGTATTTAAATACAATGCTGTTTTAGCATAATATTTCTTTTCATTATAAATAGTAGCAGACAAAATATTGACGATAAAAGCTAAAAAAAAGACTATTAAAAATAAAATTTTTTGTATTTTCATAAAGAATAAAAATCCTTTTTTTTAATATGTTTATTATAACATAAATTATTAAATATTCAAGACATTTTTTTCCCATTCGTTTTTGTAAACAAAATATGTTTTTCTCAAATTTCTTTGAAAAGGACTATTTTTGCCATTACCTTGACTTGCGACTCCAAACCATTCTTCATGTGCATATCCATCTGGAAATGGTAAAATAGATTGAAAACTTGTAACATGAATATTTGGATCTATACCTGCTTTCCACCATTCATCTAACCATTCAAAGACAATCCCTCCAATAGAATTTCCTGTTCCTCCTTGAGTAAAGGAATTATAATAAATATCTTTCCAATTTCCTAAATGATATTCTGCTTGCCCTTTTTCATCTTCTCCTCTATTTTCAAAATAAGCATCACACCCATATTCTGTAATTAAAACAGGAACATCTATGTTTTTTGATATATTATCCCATGTAACTCCAAAGCCATCCTTTCCCATATAAAGATTTATACCATAAATATCTAAATCCACACTATTTTTTTTATAGCTATTCATTAAATCTAGAGTCATATTTCCAACAATAACAGGATGATTTTTATCCAAAGAATGTATCATATCAACAACCTCTTTCAAAAAGGATGCATATGCATCTGGATATTGTCTAGCATTTGTATTTGTGTAGTTTACTCCTTCAGAAGTATCAGGCATATCATTTTCATTACCTATCAACCACATTAAAATATAAGGCTCATCTTTATGATCTAAAACCATTTTTCTAATATTTTCTTTCATCATGTCTCTTTGTTCTTTATTTCTATAATCTGTAAATTTCCCTCCTGATCCTATTCCATAAGCCCC
>CAYQVV010000011.1:3633-22276 GCA_964421155.1 uncultured Elusimicrobiaceae bacterium | reverse complement strand
TGTGATTTAAGAAGCATACAGGAAATGCTGGGACATGTAAATTTATCTACTACTCAAATTTATTCTCATTTGGAAATAGATAAATTAAAGTTGGAATATTTTAAAGCACATCCTCATTCAAAAAATAAAAGTTGAATATAAATAAAAAAAACCGAGCTATATTTAATATAACTCGGTTTTTATTTTTAGAAAGTAATTTTAAAATGTTAAAATTAGTCTCCGTAAACTGTTACTGTAAATGTTGCAACTATTCCAAGAATAGATTTTGCTTGGTAGTCAACATGATGAATTCTTGTTATTCCTGCATTTTTAGCTGCAGTTTCTATGCTTGCATCACCTTGAGCAACTAATCCTAAATATGTTGTAGCAGTAGCTGTTCCAACTTTTGAAGGTTTTCCAGCATTAGAAGAAACCATTAAAGGTCCTTTAACATCTGTTAAAATTCCACCTTGTAAGTGAGAAGCAACTGGCATACAGCTAGACAATAAAATAGCTGTTGCTAAAAGTGATAGAAAAAATAAAACTTTTTTCATTTTTAACTCCTTTTTTAAAGTTTTTAATTTTGATTTTAAAAGTATAAAGTATAAAATGTAAAATTTCAAGTATTTATTTTATAAAAAAATTTTTTATGATATAATAAAATTCTATAAAATGTTTAATTAAAATAGACAGGAGTTTTTTGTATGGAATATAATTTTAAAGATATAGAAAAAAGATGGCAAATATTTTGGAGAGAAAATAGGCTTTTTGAGGCTAAAGAAGATAATAATAAACAAAAATATTTTGTGCTTGAGATGTTTCCATATCCTTCTGGTAGGCTTCATATGGGACATGTTCGAAATTATACTATTTCAGATTTGATTTCTAGATATAAAAAGTTACAGGGTTTTAATGTTATACATCCTATAGGTTGGGATTCTTTTGGTTTGCCAGCAGAAAATGCAGCAATTAAATATAAAAAGCATCCAAAAGATTGGACTCTTGCAAATATAGAAAATATGAGAGGGCAATTACGAGCAATGGGTTTTGGTTATGATTGGGCAAGAGAAATAACTACTTGTTTAGATGATTATTATAAATGGAATCAATGGATTTTTTTGAAGTTGTATGAAAAAGGACTTGCATATAGAAAAAGATCAGTTGTTAATTGGTGTAATAATTGTAATACAGTGCTTGCAAATGAACAAGTTGAAGATGGAAAATGCTGGAGATGTGATTCTGAAGTAGTGCAAAAAAATTTAGAGCAATGGTTTTTTAAAATAACTGCATATCAAGAACAGCTTTTGGAAGATCATAAATTGATACAAGACGGGTGGGCAAATAGAATTATAGATATGCAGAAAAATTGGATAGGAAAAAGTGAAGGGACTACACTAAAATTTAAAGTTTCAGAAATAAATGAAGATATAGAAGTTTTTACAACGAGAGTAGATACTCTTCAAGGTGTAACATATGTTGTTGTTGCTCCAGAACATAACATTGTTGACAGATTTTTAGAAATTCAAAAAGAAAAAAATCCAGATTTTGCTAAAAATATATTTGATTTTAGGGAAAAAATAAAAAAACAATCAGATTTAGATAGAAGTATGAAAGATAAAGAAGGGATTTGGACAGGATTTTATGCTGAACATCCTTTGACAGGCGAAAAGGTTCAAGTTTGGTTAGGGAATTATGTTTTGGCTAGTTATGGAACTGGAGCTGTAATGGCAGTTCCTTCTCATGATCAAAGAGACTATGAATTTGCTTTAAAAAATAATTTACCTATAAAAATAGTTATTTCTCCAGAAAAAGATAATTTTGATTTTAAGTTAGATAATAAAGCTTTTGAAGATAAAGGTTTTTTGATAAATTCAGGCGAATTTAATGGTTTGTCTTCAGATGAAGCAAAAAAGAAAATAACAGAAAAATTAATAGAAATAGGAAAAGGTTTTTGGACTGAAAATTATAGACTTAAAGATTGGCTTATATCTAGACAAAGATATTGGGGAACGCCTATTCCTATTATTTACTGTAAGCATTGTGGTATTGTGCCAGAGAAGATTGAGAATTTGCCTATAGCCTTGCCAGATACAGTTAATTTTACAGGGCAAGGAGACTCTCCTTTAAAATATATAGATTCTTTTGTGAATACAAAATGTCCTATTTGTGGAGCTGATGCTGTCAGGGAAACAGATACTATGGATACTTTTGTAGATTCATCATGGTATTTTTTAAGATATTGTGATCCAAAAAATAGAGATTTGCCTTTTTCAAAAGAAAAAGCAGATTTTTGGATGCCTGTAGATCAGTATGTTGGCGGAGCAGAACATGCTTGTATGCATCTTTTGTATTCTAGATTTTTTGAGAAAGTTTTTGTTGATTTAGGTTTAATAGATAAAAAATCTATTGAGCCGTTTATAAAACTTTTAAATCAAGGTATGGTTATAAAAGATGGTTTTAAAATGTCAAAATCAAAAGGAAATATTGTAGATCCAGATGAAATTTTACATAAATATGGAAGTGATTCAATGAGACTTTTTATTTTGTTTGCTTCTCCTCCACATAAAGATCTTGAATGGAATGAAGAAGGAATAGAAGGTTGTTATAGATTTTTGAATAGATTTTTTAGATTATTTGATGAAATTTTTAATAGAGAAGATGATAATTTTGATTTTAATAGAAGTTTAGAGCAGATGCAAAATATGACTATAAAAAATATATTGGAAGATTATGAAAATTTTGGCTACAATACAATAGTCGCATCTACTATGGAAGCAGTTAATTTTTTATATAAAGAAAAAAATAATTGTAGCAAAAAACAATTGCTTTCATTTATTTCTGATTTAGTGATTTTAATATCTCCTTTAATTCCTCATATTTGCGAAGAAATTTGGCAGATTTTGGGAAATAAAGAATCTATAGTGTTTGCAAAATTGCCAGTTTTTGATTCACAAAAAGCTGAAAAAGATGAGATTGTTTTTGTGATTCAAATTAATGGGAAATTGAGAAGTAAATATAGTTTGAAAAAAGATGAATCTCAAGAAACTATAGAAAAATTAATTTTTTCAGATGATAAATTAAAACCTTATTTAGAAGGTCAGGAGATTTTAAAGAAAGTATTTGTTAAAAACAAACTTTTGAATATTGTTGTAAAAAATAACTAAGGGTAAATATAAAACTCTATCTATAATTTGGAGAATGAAATATGAGTAATGTAGACATTTCTATTATAATTCCAGTTTATAATGAAGAAGAAGTTTTAGATATTTTTTTTGATAGAATGAATATTATAATGAAATCTTTGTCTCAATATACTTATGAATATTTGTTTATTAATGATGGTAGCACAGATAAAACTTTGGATATTTTGAGGGAATATAATAAAAAAGATAGTCATATTAAAGTAATATCATTGTCTAGAAATTTTAGAAAAGAAGCTTGTTTGTTTTGTGGATTGGAAAATACATCTGGGAATGCAATTATTTTAATGGATGTAGATCTTCAGGATCCGCCAGAATTAATAAAAGAGTTTGTAAAAAAATGGGAAGAAGGCTATAAGGTTGTTTATGGCGTCAGAGCTAATAGAAAAGAAGATTCTTTTTTAAAGAGATTTTCAGCTAAGATGTTTTATAAAACATATAATTTTTTGGCTGAAAGACCGATTCCTTATAATACTGGAGATTTTCGTTTGATGGATAAAATGGTTGTGTCAGCTATTCTATCTTTGAATGAAAGAGTGCTTTTTATGAAAGGGTTGTTGAGCTGGGTAGGATTTAAATCTGTAGGTGTTGAGTATCAAAGACCTGAAAGAGTTGCAGGAAAGACGAAGTGGAATTATTGGAAACTATGGAATTTTGCATGGGATGGAATAACATCTTCAACTACTGTTCCAATAAAGATTTGGTCATATTTGGGAGTATTTTTAGTTTCTTTATTTATCATTGCTGCATTGTATTTGGTATCAAAACATATATTTATGTTAAGTGAAACTTTGCAAGAAGCATTAGAATTGTTTCTAGCTGTTTTTTTTGGTTCTTTACAATTAGTTGCTTTGGGAATAATAGGCGAATATATTGCTAGAATTTCTTCAGAGATAAAACGAAGACCTTTGTATATAATTGAAGAAAAAATAGGTATGTAATATGATCAAGAAAATTATAAAAAAAGCTAAACTAATTTTTTTTATATCATTTACTTTGTTGGCTTTAAGATTTATTTTACTTCCTTTTTATCCTTTGATGGATAGGACAGAAGCTAGATATGCTGAAATATCTAGAGAAATGATAGAAGCTAAAAACTGGGTTACTCCATTATTGGAAGAGAAACCTTTTTGGGCAAAACCTCCATTATCTATGTGGGCTGTTAATATAAGCTATAAACTTTTTGGATTAAATGAATTTGGTGCAAGATTTTCATCTATGGCATTCTCTTTATTATCTTTATTATTTGGAATGATTCTAGTATATCTTTTATCTAAAAAGAATAAACTTTTAACTGCTATATTTACTTTTATTTTTTCTACATGTTCAGTTGTTTTTCTTTTGATGGCTGGAGTGATGACGGATCTTGCATTGCTTTTTTGCATAACAATGGCTATGACTTCTTTTATGTTATTAATGAAAACTGGAAATAAAAATTGGAATTATCCATTTTTTATAGGCATAGGATTAAGTTTATTAGCTAAAGGGCCTATAGGTTTAATTTTTATATTAGTGCCAATATTTTTATGGATTTTAATTTTAAATGATTGGAAAAATATTTTTTGCTCTAAAAAAATTTTTTTTATAAGAGGATTTTTTATTGTTGCTTTAATTTCTGTCCCTTGGTATATTTTTGCAGAAAAAAGAACTCCTGGTTTTTTAAATTATTTTTTTATAGGAGAACATTTTTATAGATATACAATGAAAGGGTGGAAAGGCGACTTATATGGGAATCCAAGCTCAAGACCATTTGGTTTTATTTGGGTATATTTTATTATAGGATTTTTTCCATGGATTATTTTTTTTGTAAACAACATGTTTGGATTTTTTAAGAAATTAAAGACTAAAATTTATTTAATTAATAAATATTATTTATTTTTATTTTTGTGGATGATATTCCCTATAATATTTTTTTGTTTATCTAAAAATATATTAATAAGTTATATACTTCCATCTACAGTTCCTTTTTGTGTTCTTACAGCAATATTTATTTATAAAAAAATAGTTTTTAATAAAATAAAATTGAAAAATTTTTTGATTATTGGAAGTGTGATTCCAAGTATTTTGATTCTTGCTATAATTATAGTTTCAATTTTTCCATCTTTGATTTATAAAAATACTCAGAAATATTTAGTTAAAAAATATGATAAAAATATATGCGTGTTTTTGTATGAAAGACCTCATTATTCTGCCAGATTTTATACAGACGGGAAATTGAAGTATATAGAAAAAAATAGTCAGCTTTATAATGTTTTTGATGAAGATAAATCTTTAGAAAATTATGTTTTTATAATAGATAATGATGAAAAATATTTGAAAAAAATAAATAAAATTCCAGAATTATCTGTTATAGATAATTTTGCAAATAAATATTTAGTTTTGAAATATAAAAAATTAAAATAAAAAAAAGGATTGGCTATGGAAAATAAAGTAAAAGTTTTAATTTTGCGAAGTGCAGGAACTAATTGTGATAAAGAAACTGGAAATGCTTTTAGAGATTTTGGAGCAGAAGTAGATTTTGTTCACATAAATAGATTAATAGAAAAAAAAGTTGATATAAATGATTATCATATTTTTGTAGTTGCAGGAGGATTCTCATATGGAGATGATGTTTCTGCAGGAAAAGTTTTAGCTAATGAATTAATTTTTAAATTAAAAGATTCTTTGGGGAAATTTGTGGAATCTGATAAATTAGTTTTAGGAATTTGCAATGGATTTCAAGTTTTGATAAAAACTGGACTTTTGCCTGGAATAGACGGGATTTTTGATAAAGAGCAATATGCGACTTTGACATCTAATGATTCAAATAAATTTGAATGTAGATGGGTTCACTTGAAAAAAGTTAATGGAACTTCTCCATTTATGAAGTATGTTCCAGAAATAATAAATATTCCTTCAGCCCATGCAGAGGGAAAATTTGTTGTACTAAATAATGAAATCCTTGACAAAATAGAAAATGAAGGATTAGTTGCTTTTAGATATTGTGATGAAAAAGGAAATTCTGTTGAATATCCTTTAAATCCGAATGGAGCAGTTAATGCTATTGCAGGAATTTGTAATAAAAAAGGAAATGTTTTGGGAATGATGCCTCATCCAGAGAGAGCATTTAAAATTTGGCAAACAGAAGATTGGACAGAAAATAAAGAGATTTTAAATGAGAATAAAAATGATTATTCAGATGGGTATTTTTTATTTAAAAGCTCTATAGAATATATAACAGATAAATTTTTAAAATAGAGGCAAAAATGATAGATTTGCACACGCATACATTTATGAGCGATGGAGTTTTAAGTATATCAGAGCTAGTTTATAGAGAAAAAGTTGCTGGATACGAAGCAATTGCTATAACAGATCATACAGATTTTTCAAACTATAAACAGGTTATAGATGCAGTTAAATCTTTAAAAGATTCTCTTAGTTATGAGTATGGGATAAAAGTTTTGTCTGGTGTAGAGTTAACATATGTTCCTCCAAAAAAGATTTATGATTTGACAAAAAGATGTAGAGATTATGGAGCAGATATTGTTGTTGTACATGGCGAAACTTCTGTAGAGACAGTTCCAGAAAAAACAAATATAGAAGCAATAAAAGCTAAAGTAGATATATTGGCTCATCCTGGATTTATAAGTGATGAAGAAGTTATTTTGGCAAAAGATAATGGTGTTTTTTTGGAAATAACTACAAGACCTGGACATAGAAATACAAATAAGCTTGTTTTTGAAAAAGCTAAAAAATTTGGAGCGAATTTAGTTTGTAATAATGATGCTCATTATCCAGAAAATATTTTAACTAAAGAAAAAATTTTACAAGTTTTGTCTGAATTTGAAATATTTGAAGAAGATTATTATAATATGTTAAATAATTCTAAATTAATAATAAAAGATAAATAAAAGAGAGTAAAAATGAATAAAGAAAATATGGAACAAAAAATAGATATCTTTGTAGATTGGATAAAAAATAATAAAGATCAGATAATAATTTTTGGATTAATAATAGTTTTTTTGATAGCTTTGATTCCACTTTTAATAAATTTTCAAAAACAAAAAAATGCTAAAGTTTTAGATAGATATGTTGAAATTCAAGGTTTTTATTATTCTCAGAGTTATGATAAAACTTTAGAATCTTGTGATAAATTTTTATCACAAAATAATAAAAAAAATAATATTAATAAACTGGTTTTATTTATGAAAGCCAATACATTATATAATGTTGGGAAGTATAAAGAAGCAGAAGAAACTTACAAAAAATTAATAGAAATTTATGGTAAAGATGAGTTTGTTCCAGCATTTATAGATGGGCTTGCATATTCGCAAGAAAATCAGCAAAAATATTCTGAAGCAATAGAAAATTGGAATAAAATAATAACAGATTATTCTGTGAATTATTTAGTAAAAAATGCTTATAAGTCTGTAGCTAGGTGTTATGAACTTTTAGGAAATTATGAAAAGGCGAAAGAATTTTATAAGATTATTTCTGGTATGTTTGAAAAAGAAAGTTTGGGAGTTTTTGCAAAAAATAGAATTATTATTTTAGATAAAAAATAAGATACTAAAATTAAATGTTTTTTATTTTGTGGAGGATTATTATGAAAGTTTTTAGATTTTGTTTTCTTTTTTTATTTGTTTTTGCAGGTAGTCTTTTTGCAAAAACAGATAATTATGATTCATTGATTAGAGAGTTTTCTCCTACGAATATAAATTCTTTGAATAAAGACTCAAAGATCGCTATAGTTCCATTTACTTTTGTTGACAAAAAAGAGGACACAGAAGGTTCAGGTGCGGTTATTTCTGAGCGATTAATAACCAGAATTGTAAATGAGAAAGTTTATAAAATTGTTGATAGACAAAATTTAGAAGATATTTTAAAGGAACAAAAATTGCAAATTTCTGGAATTGTAGATACAGAAACTGCAAAATCTTTAGGAAAAATCTTAGGTGTAGATGCTGTAATTACAGGGACTATGTTAAATATTAATAATAATCAGATAGAATTAAATGCAAAATTGATCAAAACTGAAACAGCAGAAATTTTGGCAGCATCTTCTATAAAAATAAATAAAGACTGGGGCAATGTAAATAATATAAATGTTCCTTCTAAAAATGAAAAGCCTGCTATAAAATCTTCAAATATATCAAATAATTCTATATTAGATAGAGAGCAGGAACTTATAAAAAAAAACGCCGATAATAAAAATAATGTAGATACTACTGCTTTTTTTGATTTCTTTTTGCTGAAAAGTTTAGATTCTTCTATGGAATTAACTTTTAAAAATAGCAATAAAATTAAACCAAGCAGTCTGGGGATAGACTTCTCTGGAGATCAAAGAATTAATAATATTAATTTTTCTGACTTAGAAACAAATATTAATAATGGATTTGGGTTCAGATTTTTAGGTTTTTCAAATTATATTGGATTTGGTTTTGAAGTTTTGAGTTTTAATCAAGAAATTAATAAACAAGAAACAAAGTGGTCTTATAATAATTTATCAGAAGAAGATTTTTCTTTTGATAGAGATGATTATTTAAAAGTTTCAACAATTGCTATGGATGTAGGAATTTATGCTAGATTTTCAAAAAAGGCAATACAGCCTTATATTGGATGCAATTTAGGATTAACCATAAATAGTATAGATTCTCCTTATATTTACTCTTATGAAAATAATGTATGGCAAAAAGGTTTGGATACTACAGAAGTAGGTTTTATGGTTAATTTCCCAATAGGAATAAGAATTCTTTTGGGAGATCATTTTGTTATATTTACAGAGTATATGACAATGAGAAATGAAGTTTCTTTTACTAGAAATATATCTGGAGAAGATGATAATATTGTTTTGAAGAATGATTTTATTAATTATGGAGTTAGTTTTAAATTTTAAAATTTAAAAATTTTAGTTTAAAAAAGGAGATATAAAATGAGTAAAAATGTTTTAAAATGGATTTTATTTTTAGTTTTGGTAAATTTATTTGTTTTTGCTTGTAGATCCGTAAATGAGAAAGGCGTTGTTTCTAATGAAGGAGATATTAATAGAGAATGGGTAGAAGAAGGAGTTACAGATAATTTTGTTTTTGCTAGAGGAATTGGGGCTGCAGATCAATCCTTAGATAACAAGACTCAAAAGATGGCTACAGCTAGAAATGCTGCAATAGTAAATGCTCAATATAATATGCTTTCTATTTTAAAAGGGGTTAATTTAGAAGGAGGAATTACAGTAGGAAAAGCTATAGAAACAGATTCTTTGCTAAAAACTAATATTGATGCATTGATTAAAGGTGCTCAAGTTATAAGAACAGAATGGACATCAGATGAAGGATGCGTAGTTATTTTGAAAATTTCTAAAAAAAGTTTAAAAGAACAAGGTTTTAAAGTTGTAAAATGAAAAAGATAATTGTTTATTTTATATTATTTCTATTATTAGTAAGTGGTTGTATTTATCAAAAAGGAGCTGTTAAATCTGTCCCAGTTCATAAGTCAGAAACTGTTGTTTCAGATGGAATAGCTCCAATTGTTAATAATGACATTGTAGGGGCAAAGCAAGCTTCTTTGAGCGATGCTTTAAAGAATGCTCTTGCCCTTGTAGTCGGGGTTTATGTTTCTCAAGAATCTTTAGTTTCAAAAGCTGTTATGTTAGATGATAATATAATTTCAAAGACAGATGGATACATTGAAAAATATAAAGTTATAAAAGAAGAGAGAGATGGTGAATTTTATAAAATAAAATTGAAGGCTGTTGTTAGAAAAGAAGATTTGGAAAAAGAAATAAAATCTTTAGCTTTAGATCCTAAAAATTTGGGGAATCCTGTCGTGAAATTTGACTTAGAAGAATATATGGATGGAATAAAAACTGATAATGGATATGCTACTGATTTATTAAAGAAAAAATTTTTGGAAAAAGGATTTAAGGTTTCAGATTCTGATGATTTTGATATATTGATAAGTGGAAAAGTTCAATCTAATTTTAATACGGCTGAAGGTTTAGCAGGATTTACTTCATATCGTTCAAATATAAATTTGAGTGTTAAAAAGGCTAATTCTCAAGATTTAATATTGACTAAAAGTGAAACAGGCGCAGGAATTGATATAACAAAAGATCTAGCTTCGAAAAAGTCTATAGAAAATGTTGCTATTTTACTTTCTAAAGATTTTGCTGATAACATTTTAAAATTTTTAGATAAGGACGGATCTTTGCAAATAATTATTTATAATGTAAATGATTTACAAAGTTTGCAAAAAATTTTAATGTCTATTAGAGGGTTAGCTGAAGTTAAAGATTGTTTAACGAGAAATTATAAAGAAGGCGTTGCAATAATAGATGTTTATATAAAAACAGGAGATAGTCTGAGCTTGTCTAAAAAATTAGAAAAAATGGATATGTTTAAAATAGATAAAATTACATCTTATGATATATATCTTGAAAAGAAATAAATTTTTTTTTAGATACTAAAATTAAATTTTTAATGGGAAAAAATGAGAAAAACAAATAGTTATTTTTTTATTGTTTTTTTATTTTTAATTTTATCTTCTTTTTTGTTCGCAGATAATGGCAAAAATTTTGAAACAAAAAATTTAGATTTATTTTTATATCAAGATAACTTTTCTTTAGTTAAAGAATCTAGAATCATAAAGTCTCAATTTATAAATAATCAGGCTAATAATTGTTTTTTCAAAATAGAAGATATTCCAAAAAATATTGTTTTTGATAGCTTTTTATTAAATAGTCAAGGATTTGCTTTGGATTATTTTCAGATAAATTCTTTTAATGTTAGTATTTTTGATTTGAAAGATAAAGAGCTTTATATAAAAAATAAAAATTCAAATCTAGATTTTCAAAAGTGTTATGTATTAAATATAAATGATAATACGATTACTTATGAATTAGAAAATAAAATTTTTACTGAAAAAATGGAAAATATTATTTTATCTAATGAAAAAGGTTTTGATTTTTTTCCCTCGCTGATGATTTATGGATATATTTTAAATCCTAAAAATTATAAGAAAGATTTAAATTGTGAAATTTCCTATATTACTAATAATTTATTTTTTGATACAAATTACAATTTATTTATTAATGACAATTCTAATGCAAAATTAGAAAGTTTTATAAAAGTTTTTAATAATTCTGGATTAGATTTTAATAATTCTATTTTAAATATTGTCGTTTCTCAAATTAGTAAACTTGAAAAAAGAAAAAATTATAAAGGCGATATGCTTTTTTCTAAATCAGTTATGTCAAGTAATGGTTTAGAAAATAGTGAGACATCTAATGATGTAGACAAATTTTCAGTTTATAGAATTGGTGAAAAAAATATGATATTTTAGATGGAACTGAAAAAAATATTAAATTTTTTGAAATAGAAAACTTAAAATTTACAGAAAATTTTGAAATAAAGAATAATTTGTCTTTTAGAAGATATGATAATTCTGATGAAAAAATTTATGCAGAAAATAAAATTTTTTTTAGAAATAATTCTAACTATGATTTTCCAAAAGGAAAAATTAGAATTTTTAGAAAACAGAAAGATAATAACTTTATTTTTTCAGGAGAAAGTTTTATCCAAAATAGTTCCAAAAATAGCGAAATAATTTTAAAATCGGAACAGGTTTTTACAGTTTATGCTACGAGAAAACAAACAGATTATAAAGATTTAAAAAACGGAAATTATGAAATTGAATGGGAAATAAAAGTTGTTAACTTAAATGAAGATCCAGTAAATGTTGATGTTATTGAAAACTTATTTGGTGATTGGAAGATTTTGAATTCAGATTGCAAATTTGAAAAAGTTGATTATAAAACTATAAAGTTTGCTATTCAATTAGAAAAAAACACTACAAAAATAATTAAATATTCTTTTAAGACTAAATTATAAAATTGAATTTGGATATAAAATCTAGTAAAATCAAAAAATATAAGAATAAACTTTAGAGGTTGAAAAATGGATTTACTAATATATGATACAACTCTTAGAGACGGTGCACAAACAGAAGGCATTTCTTTTTCTAATGAAGATAAGCTGAAAATTATTAAAAAATTAGATGAAATTGGTATAAATTATATTGAATGCGGTTGGCCTGGATCTAACCCAAAAGATTTGGAGCTTTTTTTATCTGTAAAAAATTTGAATCTCAAGCAATCAAAAATAGCTGCTTTTGGCAGTACTCGGCACAAAAATATAAATGCAGAAGATGATAAAAATTTACAATCTTTAGTTTTGGCTAATCCAGATGCTATAACAATTTTTGGAAAAAGTTGGGATTTTCAAGTAGAGCATGCATTGGAAACAACATTAGAAGAAAATTTAAATATGATTTATGATTCTATAAAATTTTTAAAAGATAAAAATTTTGAAGTTTTATATGATGCAGAGCATTTTTTTGATGGATATAAAAATAATAAAAATTATGCATTGGAAACTTTGAAAGTTGCTGAAAAAGCAGGAGCTGATTATATAGTGCTTTGTGATACAAATGGCGGATTGCTTCCTTTTGAAATGCAAAATATTTTGATTGATGTAAAAGATACAGTTAAGACAAATTTAGGAGTGCATACACATAATGATTCTGGTATGGCAGAAGCGAATTCTGTTATTGCTGCTAAATATGGAGCGAAAATGATACAGGGAACTATAAATGGCTATGGGGAAAGATGTGGAAATGCAGATTTGATAACAATAATAGCAAGCGTTATGTTAAAGATGAATATTTCTACAACAATAAAATTAGATAAACTTAGAGATTTATCGTATTTTGTTAGTGAAGTTGCAAATAAAGTTCCTCAAGATAATCATCCTTATACTGGATTATCAGCTTTTGCACATAAGGCAGGCATACATGCTAGTGCTATAGCCAAAAATTCTAAAACTTATGAACATATAAATCCAGAATTGGTTGGGAATTCTAGACGAGTTTTAGTTTCTGAACTTTCAGGAAAAAGTAATGTTTTGGCTAAAATTAAAGAATTAGGCATAAATATTGAAAATTCAGACTCAAAAATAAAAAGAATAGTGGATATTATTAAAGAAAAAGAAAATATGGGATATCATTATGAAGGAGCAGAAGCATCTTTTGAATTAATATTGAGAAAAGAGTTAGAAAATTATGATAACTTTTTTAAACTAGAAAGTTTTGAAGTTGTAATGAAAAAAGGGGAAAATGAGAAAATAAATTCAGTCGCTACAGTTAATATAGATGTTAAAGGGAATAAAGAAACAGTTATTTGTGAAGGAGATGGTCCAGTTAATGCCCTTGACAAGGCATTAAGAAGTGCAGTAGAAAAATTTTATAGTATTTTGAAAAAAGTTAGTTTGATAGATTTTAAAGTTAGAGTTATAGGATCTGGTGGCGGAACAAAATCTAAAGTTAGAGTTTTAATTGAGACTAGAGATGAAAATTCTGAGTGGGCGACTATAGGGGTTTCTGAAAACATTATAGAAGCATCTTGTCAGGCTTTAGTAGATTCTATTGAATATAAATTATTAAAAGCAAGCAAAAATGAAAAGAATTTTTAAACTGAAAAATAAAGGTTTTTGTTTAAGTTTTATTAGTCAGATACTTTTATTTTTACTTACTATTACTTTATTTTATTGTTTATTGCTGATTTTATATGAGAATAATTTATTAAAAAATTGAAGGGGATGACTATGAAAAAAGAATATACAAAAATAAGCAGTATAGTAGGTCCTTTGATTTTAGTAGAAGGAATTAAAGATGTTAGTTATGGAGAAGTAGCAGATATCAAACTTTCAAATGGAGAGCATAGACGAGGGCAAGTTCTAGAAATTTCAGATGATAAATGTTTAGTTCAGCTTTTTGAAGGGACATCAAACTTAGATTTGAATGGAAGCAAAATAAATTTTACAGGTAGAGGTATAGAGATATCAGTAGCTCCAGATATGCTAGGAAGAATTTTTGATGGAATGGGAAGACCTATTGATGGAGGAGCAGAATTAATTGCAGAAAAAAAAATAGATATAAATGGATTGCCTATAAATCCTTCTGCTAGGAATTATCCTTCAGAATTTATTCAAACAGGTATTTCTGCTATAGATGCAATGACAACTTTGGTTAGAGGGCAAAAACTTCCTATTTTTTCAGGCTCAGGGCTTGCTCATAATGAAATAGCAGCACAGATTGCTAGACAAGCAAAAGTTAGAAATACATCAGATAAATTTGCAGTAGTTTTTGGTGCTATGGGAATTACTTTTGAAGAATCAGATTATTTTATAAAAGAATTAACAAATACAGGTGCTATTTCAAGATCTGTAATGTATATGAATTTAGCAAACGATCCAGCAATAGAGAGAATAGCAACTCCAAGACTTGCTCTTTCTACCGCTGAATACTTGGCTTTTGAAAAAGAAATGCATGTTTTGGTTATTTTGACAGATATAACAAATTATTGTGAGGCTCTAAGGCAAGTTTCTTCTGCAAGAAAAGAAATTCCAGCTAGAAGAGGATATCCTGGTTATATGTATTCTGATCTTTCAAGTTTATATGAAAGAGCTGGTAGATTAACTGGGAATAAAGGATCTATAACAATGCTTCCTATTTTGACTATGCCAGAGGACGATAAAACTCATCCAATTCCTGATTTAACTGGATATATTACAGAAGGACAGGTAATTATATCAAGAGATCTTATGAGGAGAGGAATAAATCCAAGTATAGATGTTTTGCCTTCTCTTTCTAGATTGAAAGAAAAAGGAATAGGTGAAGGCAGAACTAGAGAAGATCATGCCTCAATGACAAGTCAGCTTTTTGGCTCATATGCTAGAGGAAAAGAAGCAAAGGAATTGGCAGTTGTTTTAGGAGAAGCTGCTCTTTCTGAAACGGATAAAATATATGCAAAATTTGCAGATGAATTTGAAAATAAGTTTGTAAATCAAGATATTTATGAAGATAGAACAATAGATCAAACTTTGGATATAGGTTGGAAACTTTTGTCTATACTCCCGAGAACAGAACTAAAAAGAATAAAAGACGAAATAATTGATAAATATATGAAGAAGTAAGATTTTTTAAAGGGATAAATTTTATGTTAAATGTAAATCCAACGAGAATGGAATTAACTAATTTGAAATCTAAGCTTGTTATGGCTAGGCGAGGACATAAACTTTTAAAAGATAAGCTAGATGAAATGGTTAAAGTTTTTATGGAACTTTTGGATCAGGTAAAAGAAAAGAGAAAAATAACAGATAAAATTTTATCAAAAACTATAAATAGTTTGGTTATAACGAAATCTAATTCAATGAATGAAATTTTAGAGGCAGCATATTTAGTTCCTTGGAAGAAATGTAATATAAAAGAAAAGCCTTCTCATTTGATAGGAATAAAAGTTTTTGATTTCGATGTTTTTTTAGAAAATAGCACTGATTATCAAAATATGCAGTTTCAGTTTTTTAATATTTCAAAAGAGTTAGAAAGGACAATAGATTTTCAAACTAATTTGTTGTTTAATTTAATAAAATTAGCAGAAGTTGAATTTAAGTTAAATATTTTAGGTAGTGAAATAGAAAAGACTAGAAGAAGAGTAAATGCTCTTGAATATCAGATGATCCCAGATATTTTGGAAACTATTAAAATGATTAGTGGGAAAATAGAAGAAAATGAAAGAAGCACTTTAGTTAGAATTATGAAAATCAAAGATATTGTTAGATCTAAATAGATTTTTAAAATAAAATTTTGATATTTAGGGGAATATATGATGTTTTTATATTTGTCTATTTTTTCTATAATTGTTATTTTTATTTTATTATATTTTTTTATAACTCAAAGACTAAATCATAAAAAAGAAATAGAGACAATTTTAAATGCAAAAATGTTTTTATCAGTTATCTCAAAAGGCTACGAAAAAACTTTAAATTCTAATTTAGATATAGATGATAAACTATGTAGATTTCTTTTGAATTTTTGTTTTAAACTTTTTGATGCAGAATATGTATTTGTAGAAAAAAAAGATAATAAAACACAGATTTTTCAATTTTTTGATTTTAAAATAAAAAAAAATTTATCTATTAAATATCCATTAGATAATAATATTATAAAAAATAAACCTCAAAATAAAACTATAAGAATTTATAAAAATAATTTTGTTAATAATAAAGAATTTCCTTTATTAGACAGATTAGATTGTACATTAATTTTTTTGAATTTAAAAATAAAGAAAGAAATTATTGCAACTTTTGAAATATATACAAAAAATATAAATTTAAATTTAGTTCATATTTTGAAGCTAGTTATAGATAGTTTGGTTTTTTATGCAAATATGTCTGTGGATTATAAAGATATAAAAAATATGGCTATAGATACCTTAAAAACTTTAGGGAAAGCAATAGATGTAAAATCTCATTATACTAAAAAACATACAGAAAGAGTTACTTTTTATTGTAAAAAAATTTTAGAAAGAATGGATTTTTCTAAATATGATATAGAAGATGTTGAAAAATTTAAACAAGAAATAGAATATGCTGCTATTTTGCATGACTTAGGCAAGGTGGGAATAAAAGATGAAATTTTAAATAAAGAAGATATTTTAAATAAAGAAGAGTGGGATATAATGACTAGACATCCTTTAATAGGAGAACAAATTATTGCTCCCATTAAAAGTTTTGAATATGTTCCTTCAGCAATACTTTATCATCATGAGAGATTTGATGGGAAAGGATATCCTTATGGGTTAAAAGGAAACGATATTCCTTTAGGAGCAAGAATTATTAGTATAGTAGATTCTTATGATGCTATGACAACCGACAGAGTATATAAAAGAGCTTTAACAAAAGATTTGGCAGTTGATGAATTGAAAAAATATTCAGGGGAACAATTTGATCCAGATATAACTGCTGTTTTTTTAGGTTATTTAGAAAATGAAGATGATGCCACAATATAATAATAAATTAACTTCTAACATTGGAAAAATATATATTGTTGCAACTCCTATAGGAAATTTACAAGATATTACATATAGGGCTGTGGAAATCTTAAATTTTGTAGATATTATTTTATGTGAAGATACAAGAAATTCTATTAAATTATTAGAACATTATAATATTCAAAAAAAATTAATCAGCTATCACAAATATTCAGATAAATCTAGAGATGATTTAATATATAATTTATTATTGGAGGGAAAAAATGTCGCTTTAATTTCTGATGCAGGAACTCCAATGATCGCAGATCCTGGAACTAGATTAGTTAAATTTTTGTCAGAAAAAGGAATAAAAGTTAATTCTATTCCTGGGGCATGTTCAGTTATAAATTCTTTAATTTTAGCTGGGGTTGATACATCAAATTTTTATTTTGCTGGCTGGATGTCTAAAAAAAATTCACAAAAATCAGCAGATTTAGTTAAATTTTTTGAAATAACAGATGTCATTGTTTTTTTAGAATCTCCTCATAGAATTCAAAAAAGTATAAATGTTTTATTTGATGATATAAAAAATAATTTTGAAAAATTTAATGTTTTGCGAAATAATGAAATTTTAAATAATTCAGATAATCCTCAAGAATATAAAAAAAATCAAAAAATTTTAAAACAAAAAGAAAATTCTATTTTAAATCCAAAAAATGTTAATGTTTATATAGTTAGAGAAATGACCAAAATTTTTGAAGAAGTAATAAAAGGGAATCTAGAAGAAGTTAATGATATTTTGAATAATAGGCAAAATATTAAAGGCGAAATGGTTTTGATTTTTGAGAAAAATAAATAATATTGATTGAAATTTAGGAGTAAAAATTTATGACTAAAGAAGAACATATAAATTATTGGATTGAAATTGCCGAAGAAGATTATAAAACAATGCTAAATTTATTAAAATCTGAAGATAATCATTGGGCATTATTTATGGGACATTTAGTAATAGAAAAACTTTTGAAAGCATTGTATGTTAAAAATAAAGATAATAATATTCCTAAAATACATGATTTATCTAGGATATGTTTTTTATGTGATATAGAATTAACAGAAGAAAAAGAAAATATCTTAGATTTGTTAACACAATTTAATATAAATGTTCGTTACCCAGACTATAAAAAAGCATTTTATAAAAAATGTACAAAAGAATTTACATTAGATTCCATTGTTAAAATAGAGGAGATTAGAAAATGGATAAAAAAAATGTTGAAGAAACAATAAAAGATATTGTTTTTATGTATAGCGAGGAATTAAAAAAAGTTTTAAAAATAGAAGGTGTGTATATTTTTGGATCATATGCAAAAGGAACTTTTAATGCAGAAAGCGATATAGATGTTTTAATAGTATCTTCAGATTTTACAGGAGATATTATTGAAGATATGCAATTAGTAATGAAATTAAGAAGAAAAATTGATAGAAGAATAGAGCCACATATTTTAGAAGTTAAAGAATTTTTAGAAGGGAATCCATTTATAGAACAGATAAAAAATGAAATGATTAAAATAGCATAAAAAATATTTTTAAAGTTTTGAGGTTTAAAAAATGGATTGGTTAAAAATAA
>CAYQVV010000011.1:0-3533 GCA_964421155.1 uncultured Elusimicrobiaceae bacterium | reverse complement strand
ATGATAAAATTAATTAGAAAAATTTTTTTGTATTTTTTGATTTTTTATATATTTGGAATTTTTCTATGTAATTTTTTGGGATATTGGGATTATCCAGATAAAAAAAATAAAATTCCTGAAAATTTTTTGAAATATAGAAGTGAAATAGTTGGAGAAGTAATTTCTTCCCCTATTATTTATGAAAAATATTATAAAAAACGAATAAAATTTTATCTAAAAATAGATAGAATAAATAGCGAAAACGAGAATTTTTTTGCTAAGAATAAAAATATAAAGATATTTGTTGATTGCAATTTTTCAGATTCATATTTTCCGATTTTTGGTCAAAAAATAAAAATCTATGGAAAAATTTTAAAATTAGAACTTCCAAATAAATATAATAATTATTTAAAATATCAAAAAATTTATTATAAAATTAATGAGAATTCATTTGATAATTATTTATATTTTGGAAAAGGGAATTCGGTTAGTTTATTTTTTGGGAATGCAAGACAGTTTATTTTATCAAAAATTCAGTTTTTATATACTGGAATAAGTTTGGAAATATTACCAGCATTAATTGTCGGAGACAAAGGCTTTTTAGAAGAAAATACAAAAGATTTTATAAAAGGTGCTGGCATTAGTCATATAATAGCAATTTCTGGAATGCATATAGCATTTTTATTTGCATTTGTTTGTTTATTTTTTAGAAATAAAAAAAGTCCAATATTTTTATTTGTGGTTTTATCAATTATTTGGTTTTATGCAGGGATTACGGGTTTTAGCCCATCTTGCATTAGAGCTTGTTTTATGCTTTCTTTGATCTTGGTTGCAGGAATTTTTGATAGAGAAACATTTTCAGTAAATAATTTAATAATAACTTGTGCAATAATGCTAATAATTAATCCTCGTCAACTTTTTATGTTGAGCTTTTTATTTTCTTTTTTAGGAATATTTTCAATATTTTATTTTCAATCTTTTTGGAAGCAATTATTTAAAAATATTTTTATATTTTTTGATGAAGTTTTTGGAAATATTTTAGGCATAAAAGATTTTTATTCTAATAATAGAATAAAATCAACATTAAAAAATGATACAAAATTTAAAATAAGTTTAGAAATATTTAGTTTGAATAATGTTAAATTTTTATTTAAATATATTTTTAAGATTTTTATAGAGATATTTATAGTTTCTTTGGCAGCACAGACTTTGTTATCTCCATTTGTTTTATTTTATTTTGGCAATTTAAATTTATCATCAATAATTTTTAATTTAACAATAGTTCCATTTTTGGCAATTATAATGAATTTTTCTTTTATATCTATAATTTTTAGCATTTTTAATGTTTCAATATTAAATTATATTGCTAAAATTTTTGTTTTTATAAATTCTATTTTAATAGAAAAAGTTTTTTTTGTGACGAATTTTTTGTATGAAAGAGTTAGTTTTTTTTTAAAAGTTAATGATGAATATATTCCTTATTATTTAGTTTTAAGCATTTGTATTATTTTGTTTTTTCCAATATTGCGAGATATAAAAGAAAACAAAAAATATTATTTTTTATTTTTAATATGGATAATTTTATTTTTGATTAGTTTTATTTTTGTTGTATAGTCAAAATATAAAATTATATTTATAATGGTTAATCCTAAAATGCCTACTATTCCATAAAAACCAATTATTAATTCTGGTGATCCAACTATAAAAAATGTTGAAAGCATTCCTATGGAATTGATTATCCCAGCAAAAATAGAAGGATATATTATAGATTTTGTTGTTCTAAAAACTATTCCTAAAATTGGAAAAAATAAAGTATGCCAAGCCAAAATTATTAATGCTAAAAAAACACTATGTTCTGTTTTGCCAAAAAATCCGATAAATGTAAAAGGAGCATAAATCATACCTCTAAAAAATCCTATATAAAGATTTTTTTGCCAGAACGACATAAATTTTAGTTCTTTCCATAAAAAACCGAACCAACTTAAAAATTCTAGCCAAAATAATAATGCAGAAGTTGTACATCCTACTATAATTCCTACAAAAACATTTATAGCCCAAAAAAATTGTATATTAAAGTCTGTTGAAAATTTTTTTAAAATTTCTAATTTTTGATTTGTCCAAACTGAAGAGTATTTTTGAAAAATTAAATTAAAATCAGTTGAAAATAGAATTTTTTTTGAAATTAGAGAAATAAAAAAATCTAATGAAAAAATAATGAATAACAAAAAAATAGCTGAAAAAATAGTTAGAAATAATTTGTAATCAAAGAAAGTCCAATTTAAAAAATTATTTCTATAAAATTTTGAAAATATATTTTCTTTAAATAAAATATTTTGTACAAAAAATGCTGAAAGTATAGGAATTAATATAAAATAATAGTTTGCTATAAAATAAAATTTTGAATTAGCAATATTTAAAAAGTTAAAATTACAAAATTTTAAAGCGAAAAAAATTATATAAGTTAAAATAATAGAAAAAAAAATAAATAAAAATGTTTTGTTTTTTTTATGAATTTGTATGTTTATTTTTTTCATTTTCTTGCTAAATTTAATTCTTTTTGAGCAGTTATAGCTTTATTTTTTATAGTTTCATACATAGTTTTTTCGTCTATGCTTTGCCAGTTGTTTTCGTCTGTATATGAAAAAATGATCCCTCTAGCTGAAACAACAAATGCTCCATTTCCATTTTTGTCAAAGTATACTTTTAAGTCTTCTGCTTTTGCTCCTTGAAATCCATACCCCGGAACTAAAAATATTGTATTTGGCATGATTTTCCTTAGATCTTCGGCTATTTTTGGAAAAGTTGCTCCGACAACTACTCCAGTTGAAGAATATCCATTTTCTCCAATATTATTTTTTGAAATTTCTGATAAATGTTTAGCTAAATTTATATATATTGTTTCATTATTTTCTTTTATTACTAAATCTTGAATATCTTTTGATGATGGGTTTGATGTTTTTAATAATATAAAAATTCCTTTATTAAATTTTTTTGCATATTCTATAAATGGGTTATAAGAGTCTTCTCCTAAATATGGATTTACAGTTATCATATCTCCAGACATGGGAGAATCGCCTAAAAAAGCTTCTGCATAAGCTGTAGAAGTGCTTCCTATGTCTCCTCTTTTTCCGTCATTAATTATTAAAAGATTTTTTGTTTTTGCATATTCAATAGTTTTTTCTAAAGCTCTGATTCCATAACTTCCGAATATTTCATAATATGCAAGTTGAGGTTTAATTGCTACTGAATATTCATGAGTAGAATCTATTATTATTTTATTAAAATTAAAGATCGCATTTTCAATTTTTTCTAAAGTTTGAGAATTTTTTTTGTTTATATCAATTCCATCTAATAAAAAATTAGGAAAGTTTTTTATATTTGGATCTAATCCTACAACTAATACACTATTTTTTTTAATGCTTTCATCTATAAATTTATCTATGATATTTTTTGACATAAGACTTCTCCATTTATTTTGTTAAGTTAATTTTATTTATAATGAAAAAAATAGCAAATTTTAGATAAAATTTTTTAAATTTTATCTATTGTGGAAA
>CAYQVV010000010.1:4412-24173 GCA_964421155.1 uncultured Elusimicrobiaceae bacterium | reverse complement strand
TTTTAGGCAAAAAATTTTAAAATTATAATTATTATAATCCCATATCTTTTAAAGCTTGTTTCATTTCAGGGCTAAGAATTTTTACAAGCTCTGCATTATATGATTCTAAAGTTGTAGGAAATATTGTAGGATCATTAGTTGGATTATAAAGATCTCTATCTTCATTCATTATTTGTTTTGCTGCAATTGCATATTCTCTAGACTTAGCAGCAGGAGTTCCTTCTTTTACTGCAGGATCTACATTTATAGTTTGTATAGAAATAGTATAGTCAGTATTTAAATAGATTTGAAATTTTCTAAATTGTTGAGGAAAATCTCTTAATGAAGAGGTTTCTACTTGCCAAAATCCTTTTTCTGGAGCATTTTCATCAGGAGAAATAAATGCTTTAACAGTATTTAAATGCCTATGTCCAGAAAGCCACATAAGTAAATTAGGATGCTTAAATAATTCTACTTTCAAATTTTCTAAAGATACAGCATTTTTAGGATCTTGCCACCAGCCCATTTCAGAT
Organism: uncultured Elusimicrobiaceae bacterium; assembly: GCA_964421155.1. Lineage (GTDB taxonomy): Bacteria > RUG730 > RUG730 > RUG730 > RUG730 > CAYQVV01. The sequence goes on along the minus strand of CAYQVV010000010.1, from coordinate 23,661 downwards.
TTTACATCACTTTTTTCAACATCTATAGGAATATGAGAACAAATTATCATAAGTTGATTTTTAGCATCCCCGTCTGCTAGTTCTTTTTTTAACCAGTCCCATCTTTTTTGATCTAAAAATCCATGCCCATGAATATCTTTGGAACCGTCATTGGACAATTGAGTATTATCTAAAACTATAAATTTTATTGGTAAATTTGATTTTGGAATAAAACTATAGCAAGCAAAATTTTCTTCTATATTGCTCATTTTAAATCCATGTCCAACTGGATTTGAAGTTGTATTAAAAAATTCTTTTATCCATTCATTTTTATTTAAAGCTCTTCTATTAGGATCTGGAATTATTCTAGGTGTTTTTCTAAAATCTTTAATATTTCCTGCATATTTAATATCTCCGTATGGTGTTGTGCCATCAATTACACCCATATAATAAAAAGGATTTTTTGTTTTATTATTTTCTGGATCAGTCAAGAAATCTGTTGCATTAAAAGGATGTTTTAAAATATCTGCTGTAGCTAAAACTTTATTTCCAATATACATTTCTTTCAAAAAATTATTTACAGGGAAAGATCCCATAAAAAATTGATCATGATTTCCAAAAACTTGATACCAAGGAATAGTTTTATCTAAACCAACTGCTTGATAAGGTTTTTGATAATCTATTTTTTTAGCCCCTTTATTTTTTCCAGAACTAGGGTATATTGTTTTTCCATCTATAACATCTATATACCATCGTAATTCATTATATTGAGCACTATTGCAGACATCTCCTAGTGATATTCCTACATCAAAAGGATCTTTTTTATGCAATGCATTTATTGTTTGTATAGTTGCATCTAAAACATGTGTTGTATAAAGCATGACTGGAGAATATAACGAAGTTACTATTCCTAAATTTTCATTTAATTGTTGAATATATATTAGTTGAGCGGGAGATTCTTTATCTGTAATATGAATATCTGAAATTGTAAAAAAATTTAAAAGTTTTGTTTTTTTCGTTGAAGCAATTGTTTCTATATCAATAACATTACTTTTATTTTCAGTTATATCTTTATTTTCTTCAATGTTTAAATTTGTATCACTGGATACTTGAACAGAATTTATATTATCTGTAGAGTTTTCAACTTGAGATATATTTAAATCTTTTGAAATACTTAAATTTGTATCAGTAGATATTTGAATATTTGTTATATTATAACTTCTATAATTTGCAGGAATAAGATCTTTTCTAACTACAGTTTCTAAGCCATCACCCATCGTCCATTTTCCGTATCCATATTTTTTATATTTTGATACATCTTTAAGGGTAATTTTTTGTGAGGGTTTTTTCGAAGGAATTATCATTTTTTCAGCAGTTGTCCAAACTGTTGTTTCAATAGGATATGAAGAAATAATGTTTTTATTTCCTTGATTCCTATTATTTTCAGAAAATAACAAACTAGAAAAAAGTAATAAAAAAATACAAAAAAACGAGTAATTTTTTATTGTTTTCATAGAAACTCCTTTATCTTTTTATTAATATTTTATTTTTATACAAAATTATTCATAAAAAAACAATTTTAATGAAAAATAAACTAAAAATATTTTATTTTAAAGTTATTGATTTTGAATTATATTTTAACTATAATCTTAATTTAAATTATCAAGTTAAAAGGAGCCTGAAATAAAAACAAATGGAACATACTTTAAATGACAAAAATAAAAAATATTTTATAGGAATAGATATTGGTGGAACTAAAATAAATATTGCTTTAATAGATGAAGAAGGAAATATTTTATTTAAAGAAAAACTGATAACAGCTGATAATATTCAAAAAGAAATAGTTGTAAAAAATATAACACAAGTTGTAAAAAATATAAATAATAAATTTATTGATAAAAATATATTAGGGATAGGGATAGGATCTGCAGGAATAATTCTATACAAAAAAGGCATTATAAAATTTTCTCCAAATATTGGATGGAAAGATTTTGAAATAGTCAAAAATTTACAAGACTCTACTGGAATGAAAGTTGTTTTAGATAATGATGCTAATGCAGCTGCTTGGGGAATGTTTTATTTAAATTACAAAGATAAATATGAAAATATGATATGTATAACATTGGGAACTGGAATTGGTGGAGGATTAATTTTAAATGGAAAAATGTTTAGAGGTGTAGATGGAACAGCAGGGGAAATAGGGCATATAACATATAATCCAGATGGTCCTTTATGTAGTTGTGGAAATACTGGTTGTATAGAAAGATATATTGGCACAAAAGGAATTATAGAATTTGTGGCAAATTATTTAAAAAATATAGAAAATGATTCTACTGGTATGTTCTCGCAATATAAAAATTCGCTACTTTTTAATGCAAAAAAAGAAAATGAAATTATAACCCCTAAATTGTTACAAGAGGTTGCAGCACAAGGGGATCTTTTGGCTATAGAAATATGGAATAGATTTGGAAAAATGCTAGGAGTTTTAATTGCTTCTATGTTAAATTTATTTAATCCAGATGCAATACATATAACAGGTGGAATTTCTCATGCTCAAAAATTTTTTGAAAAGGCTTTATTTGAAGAAATTAAACTTAGGGCTTTTTCTGTTCCTTTTGAAACTGCAGAATTAATTTTTGAGGAACAAAAACAAGATATGGGAGTAATTGGTGCGGGTTTATTACTTTTGTCTGAATAAAACTTATAAAAAGTGAAAAAATATATGAATAAAAAAATATTAATTGCTACAGGAAACCAAGGGAAATTTATAGAAATAACTAATTATTTTAAAGATTTAACAATTGAATATAAGTTAGAATTTTTAAATTTAAAAAATTTTAAAAATATACCAGAAGTAATAGAAGATGGCAAAACTCTTGAGGAAAATGCTATTAAAAAGGCAATAGAGATATTTAAACAAACAAATATCCCAACACTTGCAGATGATACAGGCTTAGAGGTTGATTTTTTAAATGGAGACCCTGGAGTATATTCAGCTAGATATGCAGGAGAAAATGCTTCTTTTGATGATAATATTTTAAAATTACTTACTAATTTAAAGAATGTTCCTTTTGAACAAAGAACAGCAAAGTTTTCTACAGTAATAGCTTTTGTTTTATCAGAAAAAGAAATCATTTTAGCCAAAGGATTTTGTGAAGGGTTGATTTTAGATAAAAAAAGTGGAAATTCTGGATTTGGATATGATCCTATATTTTTTTTGAAAACATTAAATAAAACATTTGCAGAAATGACTTTAGATGAAAAAAATCAAATTAGTCATAGAGCTTTAGCACTAAACAATATAAAAAAAGAAATTATAAATCAGTATTTAAATAAATAAAATTGAATTTTTTTAAATTAAACAAATATGAAAATAATTAACAAATATATAATTAAAGAATTTATTCCACAATTTTTTTTAGGCTTTATGGTTTTCAGTTTTATTCTTTTAATGGAAAAAATTTTCTATTTAACAGAGTTGATATTAACCAAAGGTGTTTCTTTTTTTAATGTATTAAAAATATTTTTATATATATTCCCATCTTTATTATGTTTTACTTTCCCTATGGCTTTTTTAATGGGAACATTATTAACTTTTGGAAGATTGCAAGATGATAATGAGATTACGGCATTAAAAGCAGGTGGAATTCCTCAAATAAAAATAATAAAACCATTAATAATTATTTCTGTTTTTGCCACAATATTTACTATATATTTTAATCAATTTGTTGTCCCAAATAGTCAAAAAAAATTCACATATTTATACTACGATATAGCTTATCAAAGTCCTACTTTAAAATTTGAAGAAAATACTTTTTTTAATATAAAAGATTATAAATTTTTCATAAAAAAAATAAATCCTGAAAAAAATACAATGAAAGATATTTTAATTTATAAAATGGAAAAAAATTCTATATATCCTATAATGATCACGGCAAAAAGTGGACAAATAAAAACAAATAAAGATAATTTGCTATTAACATTATATGATGGAAAAATGCAACAAAAAGATGATAATGATGAAACAAAATTTACACAAATGACATTTAAGGAATATTCTATAACATTTGATACAAAAGAAGCTGAAGAAAAAGTTCATGATTATGCAAGAAGTATTGTAAATCTAACTGGACCAGAATTAAAAAAAGAAATAAAATACTTAGCTAAAAAAAAGATAAGCACGACTGTTTTAAAAATACAATATTATCAAAGAATTAGCTTAGCAATTGCATGTTTTATTTTTGTGTTTTTAGGTGCAAGCTTGTCTATTACAAGTAATAAACATACAAAATCTATTGCTTTTGGATTAAGTTTATTGGTTTTAGTTGTATATTACATATTACTAACTATTGGGGCAAGTTTGGCAGAAAAAGAAATTTTAATTCCAGAAATTGCTTTAAATCTTCCCAATATTATTCTAGGTGCAGTAGGATTTTTTTTAATATCAAATGTAAATAGGAGATAGTTTTTTATGAAAAATCCCGATGATATATATGTTAAATATATAGGAAACGAAAATAAAAAAATTAAAATTGTTTATAAAAAAGAAGTTGATACAGATCTTTGTGTAATAAATTTTTTTTATAAGATACCAATGATTTTGGAAAAAAATAATGTTGGAATAGGATATTTTATATCAAAAATGTTGTTAAAAGGTTCAAAAATAAATAATTTAGATGCTACAAATTTTGCTTTAGAATTGGAAAAAAATGCTATATTTTTAGATTGTTCTAGAACAACTGAATATATTAATTTTACATTAACTTTTTTAAAAGAAAACTTTAAAAAAGCAATAGATTTATTTTTTTCTGCTATGAACTATCCTAGTTTTGATGAAAATGAAATAAATAAACTTAAATTAGAATTTAAAAATGCATTAAAATCAAAATCTGAAAGAATTTCTAAAGTTTGTTATGATGAATTTTTAAAACATTTATTCGGAAAAAACAATCCAAAAAGCTGGGATTATCTGGGAGATGAAAAAAGTATAGAAAATTTTAACCTTGAAAAAATCCAAGACTTTCATGAAAATTTTTTTATAAATCAAATTTATTTTAAAGAAAATATCCCTTTAATTTCTATTATAGGTAACTTTAATAATGAGAAAATATATGAATTAAATAATGAAAATTTTATAGAATATATTTACACAAAATTTTTTGAAAATATAAAAGAAAAAAATATTAAATTAGATTATTCTTTTGAAGAAATAAATATAAATAATCAAAAAAAACATGAATTAAAAAAAGATTTTCAACAAGCATATATAATAATGGGAAGTTTTGCTCCATCTATATTAGATAAAAATTGGAATAAACTTAAACTTTTAAATAATTTTATTGGTGGAGGAATGAGTTCTCTTTTATTTGATAAAATTAGAGAGGAATTAGGTCTTGTATATGAAATAGGATCTTTTTTTTCAAGCTATTCAACACAAAATTTTTGGGCTGTTAGGCTAGGATTAGATAAAAAAAATATAGATTTCGCAATAGCAGAGATAAAAAAAGAAATTAAAAATTTTTGTAAAAATAAACTTTCTCAAAAAGATTTGGATATTTTGAAAGAAAAAACAAAAAGATTTGAAATTTTTAAGAAGCAACGAAAAGCGGATAGATGTTTTTTTATAGGATTATATGAATTTTTAGGGTTAGAATATGATTATTCTGAAAAATATTTAGAAGCTGTGGAAAAAATAAATTTAACTGAAATTAATTTATCAATAGAAAATTTATTTAATGCAGATGAATTTGTTATTTCTGTTATAAAATAAACATTTACTTATTATTAAGCAAAATTATATGAAAACTTGAAAAATAGGAGAAAAAAATGAACGGAAATAAAAAAGTTACAATAGGAATAATCGGATTAGGCACAGTAGGAAGAGGTGTAATAAAAATATTAAAAAATATTGAAGATATAGTTTCAACAAAAACAGGTGGCGAAATTGTAATAAAAAAAATAGTTACAAGAACTGTAAATAAAGATTGGAATTCTTTTTTTGATTTTGAATTTGATAAAAATATGATTTCTAATAATGTGGATGATATTTTGCAAGATCCAGAAATAGATATTGTTGTAGAATTAATAGGAGGATATGAGCCTGCAAGGACTTATATTTTAAAAGCATTAGAAAATAAAAAACATGTTGTAACTGCTAACAAAGCTGTTTTGGCAAAATATTGGGAAGAAATAAATACTGTTTGTAAAAAAAATAATACATTACTTTATTTTGAAGCTAGTGTTGGAGCAGGAATCCCTGTAATTCAAGGGCTAAATGAGGGATTATCAAGTAACAAAATTCAAATGATTTGTGGAATTTTAAATGGAACTACAAATTATATTTTAACAAAAATGCTAAATGAAAATTCGTCATTTGAAAGTGCTCTAAAAATGGCACAAGAAAAAGGTTTTGCAGAAGCTGATCCTACTTTTGATATAAAAGGAATTGATACAGCTCATAAATTAGCAATACTAGCTTCTCTTGCATATCAAAAAAATATTGGAATAGATTCAGTTTATGCGGAAGGAATTGATAAAATAAATGTTGAAGATATAAATTTTGCATACAAAGAATTAGGTTTTGTTTTAAAATTATTAGCAATAGCAAAAAAAACAGAGAATGGCTTAGAGCTCAGAGTAAACCCTGTTTTTATTTCAAAAAATCATCTTCTATCTTCTGTAAATAATGAATATAATGCTGTGTATATAGTTGGTGATGCTACAGGTGAAGTAATGTTTTATGGAAAAGGAGCAGGAGAATTGCCTGCAGCTAGCGGAGTGGTTAGTGATATTTTGTATGTTGCAAAACATATCAATAATGAAACTGCATGCAAAACTCAATTTGTATCAATGAATAATTCAGAAATAAAAATTTTAAATATTAATGATATTGAAACTTGCTATTATTTGAGGTTTGAAGTAGAGGATTCTTTAGGAGCTTTGTCTCAAATTACTGGAATATTGGGAAATCATGGAGTTTCAATAGCTACATGTTATCAGCATGAAAAAAATGTTGATATAACAAATAAAGCAACAGTTCCAGTTATAATTACAACTCATAAATCACTTGAAAAAAATATAAAAAATGCTATCGATGAAATAAATAAATTATATTTCATAACAAAAAAAACAGTGTTTATTAGAATAGAGGGGAATTTGTAAAATGTTAAATTTAGGAAAAAAATATGTCATATATTGCATTAGCGAGAAAATATAGACCTCAAAATTTTTTAGATGTAGTCGGGCAAGAGCATGTTGGCAAAACATTAATGAATGCTTTAAAAAGCAATCATATATCTCATGCTTATTTATTTTCTGGACCTAGAGGCGTTGGAAAAACAACTATAGCAAGAATTTTGGCAAAAACATTGAATTGCTTAGATGAAAATTTAGATGCTAGACCTTGTATGAAATGTGAAATTTGCAAAGATATAAAAGCTATGGATGTAATAGAAATCGATGGTGCTTCAAACAGAGGAATTGATGAAATAAGAGATTTGAGAGATAATGTCAAGTTTGCACCTTTATATTCAAAATATAAAATTTATATTATAGACGAAGTCCATATGTTAACAGAGCAGGCTTTTAATGCACTTTTAAAAACTTTGGAAGAGCCTCCATCTCATGTAATTTTTATATTTGCTACAACAGAATTTCATAAAATTCCTGATACAATTTTATCTAGATGTCAAAAATTTAATTTTAGATTAATTTCTCTTGATGATATAACAAATAGATTAAAATTTATTTTGGATAAAGAAAATATAAAATATGAAGATGGGGCATTAAATTCAATATCTAGAGCAAGCCTTGGTAGTATGAGAGATGCTTTAAGTTTATTAGATCAAGTGATAGCATATTCTCCTGAAATTATTACTCAAAAAGAAACTGATTTCGTATTGGGAATTATAAATTCTGATATAATTTTTGAAACTGTTGATAATATTTTGGAAAATAATTCATCTGAACTTTTAAAAAAAATATCTGAAATATTAAAAGAAGGATTTGATTTAAATCAATATATGATTCAAATTAGAGAACATTATAGAAATTTAATGTTTTTCAAAGTTGACGAAGATTTGACTTCTATTTTAGAAATTTTGCCTGAAGATAAAGATAGATATAAAAAGCAAACTGAAAAATTAAGTTTAGGCAAGATCACAAGAGATTTGAAATTGATAAATCAAGCTATAGATGAAATAAAAAGAACTGATTATCCTAGAGTTGTTTGTGAGCTTTATTTAGTAAAATTATCTCAACCTTATTTATCATCTGCTGAACTTATGAAAAACTTAAATGATTTTGCTAGAACAGAAAATTTTAATGATATTCAAAAACTTTTAGATATAAACTTATCTGAAAAAAAACAAACTCAAAATCAAAAAAATCAAATTTTTGAAAACAAATTAAATACTTATGAAAAAAATGAAAAATCTGATGAAAAAATTGTAATTGAAAAAGATATAAAATTTGATATATCAAAAAATGAAGATACAAAAAATAAAAATATTTTTTCTGAAAAAGTAACTAATGATTATAATAAAACAGAAAGTGTAAATGCTGATATAAAAAATGAAGATTTTTCTTTAGATTTAATTAAAAAAAATTGGGAAGTAATCCTTTCTAAAATCGCTTCAAAAAAAATATTTTTAAGATCATATTTAGAAAAAAATATTGGAATAGAAATTTTAGGGAATAAAATTTTCTTTTTATTTGACAAAAATCTTTTTATAGAAGGTGTAGAAAAAAATAAAAAAATATTAGAAGATATTTTTGAAGAAATTTTTGGAAATAGATTTTCAGTTGGAACAAAATTACAAATAATCCCTTTAACCGAAAATTCACAAGAAAAAGAAATTACAGAAAAAAATATTGAAATAGAAAATAAAACAGCAGATCTGGATAAAAAAGAAGAAAGTGAAAATTCTAATAAAAACTTAGAAATAGAAGATGAAGAGGAAATTCCAACTCCCAAAGATGAAGATTTTACAACAGATAAAAACGATTTAAAATCTGGAGCTTTGAGATATACACCAGAAGATATAACTAACTTTGAACCTCAAATCAAAAAAGTTTTAGATCTTTTTGATGGAGAATTATTGCCTCCAGAGGATTAAAAAAAATGGGAGATTTTAATAATTTAAAAATTTTTATTCACGGATGGGCTACAGACCATAAAATATTTTCAAAAATATTTGAAAATGAAAAAGATCTATCAAAAATTATATTTTCAACAAAAATTTTGGTTGATGATATTATACAAGATTTATTTGATAAAATTCTATTATTAAAAATACAAAACAAAAATCTACAAATAGAAATAATTTCTTGGTCAATGGGGACTTTTATTGCATTGGATTTGCTAAAAAAATTACAAAAAGAAGAATTAGAATTTTTTCAAAAAATATCTAAAAATTTGATTTTAAATCTTTGGTCTTTAAATGAATTTTATGATAAAAATTATATATTACAAATAAAAAAATTTATAATAAAAAATAAAAAAATATATCTTAAAAAATTTTATGAACAATGCTTTGATAAAAGTGATTTAAATGGGAAATATATTTTTGATAATAATTTTTTTGATTTATATTCTGAAAAATTTACTAATGAAGAGTTATTTGACGGATTGAATTATTTAGAAAAATCAAAAATAGATATTAATTTTATAAAAAATCTTTTAGAATATGGAATAAAAATAAAAATATTAAATTCAAAAAAAGATTTGATATCTACAAATTTTTTTAATATTAATCAGAAATTGGATCAAATAAAAAATATTCAAAATTTTTTTATTGAAACTAAACTTATAGAAGATAAAGGTCATTTATTTTTTTTATAGCTAATTCAAAATAAATAAGTGGAGAAAAAAATGAGTTTCAACAAAGAACCAAAATCAAATAGATTACATATAGCAATTTTTGGAAAAATGAATGTCGGAAAATCTAGTTTTGTGAACCTCGTTTCTGGACAAGATACTTCTATAGTTTCAGATATTGCAGGAACTACAACAGATGCTGTTACAAAAGTTATGGAGCTTTTGCCTATAGGACCAGTAGTTTTTATAGATACTGCAGGATTAGATGACAAAAGTAATCTAGCCTTACAAAGAATAGAAAAAACAGAAAGATTTTTTGATATAATGGATGTTGCTGTTTTTGTTGTCCAAGCTAACTGTTTTGAAAAAGAAGATAAAAATATTTTGAAAAGACTTTTTGATAAGACTAAAGAAAAAAACTTTTCATTAGTCATAGCTATAAGCAAAATTGACTTATTAGAAAATAATGATTTAGAAATTGAAAGTTTTAAAAAAAATATTAAAGATTTTATAAGTGAAAATATCAAAATAAAACATGAAAAATTTAATACAAAAATAAAATTTGAATTTGTGGAATTTTCTTCAAAAATAACAGATAAAAGAGATTTTTATATAGAAAATTTTAAAAATAGTTTACAAAAAATACTTCCAAATGATTTTTTAGAAAAAAAATCTATTTTGGGGGATGTGATAAATGAAAATGATATTGTTTTTTCAATTATACCTGTAGATAAAGAAGCTCCTAAAAGCAGAATTATTTTGCCTCAGGTTCAGGTTATTAGAGATGTTTTAGATAATAAAGCAATAAATATTGTTGTGAAAGAATCTGAATATGAAGAATCTTTAAAAAAAATTAAAAATTTAAAAGATATAAAGTTGGTAATTTGTGATTCTCAAGTTGTAGATTTTATGGTAGAAAAAACTCCAAAAGAAATATCTTGTACAACTTTTTCTATTTTATTTGCTAGACATAAGACAGATAAAGAATGTTTTAAAAAATTTATAGAAGGTGCAAATTTTATAGATAAATTGAAAGATGGAGATAAAATTTTAATAAGTGAAGCTTGCACACATCATGCTATAGAAGATGATATTGGAACTATAAAAATTCCAAAATGGCTAAAAAAATATACTGGTAAAAACTTGTATTTTGAAAAAATGTCTGGTTATGACTTTCCAAAAGATTTACAAGACAAAAAATATGCATTGATAATTCAATGTGGTGGATGTATGATAAACAGAAGTTTGGTTATTTCTAGAAGTTTAAAAGCTTCAGAAGTAAATATTCCTATAACAAATTATGGTATGGCTATATCTAAATGCAAAGGCTCTGAAACATTTAATAGAGTGTTAAAAATTTTTAAATAAGATATTCAAATATCTATTTAAATTTTGTATAATAAAAAAAATAAAAAAAGGTTTTTTATGATAAGAATATTTAAATTTTATTATGTTTTTTTAATGTTTTTGATCTTACTTACTTCATTGTTTTCTGAAACATTATCTACAAAAAATTTTTTTGAAAAAAATAAAGATGCAGAAAAAATATATAATTCTTTAAAAATCAATGGCGAAAAAATAAAATCTTTAAAGTTAGATTTTACTCAAAAAATAGAAAATAATTTAGAAGAAACAAAAAAAGAAGATTCTCTTGATAAAGGGATAATTTTTTTTAAAGATCCAAATAAATTTAAAATTTCTTACAAAAAAGGAGATGTTTTATATTTGTTCAATGGTTTGAATTTAAAAATTTTTGAAAAAAACAAAAATCAAGTTTTAATAATGAAAAATCCTATGAAAACAGATTCTAATTTTTTTGGAGATGAGGTTATAAAATTTTTTAAATTTGATGAATCTTTATTAAAAAATTATGAAATTAATTCTTTTTGGGAAGATGATAAAAAAAATGAATATATTTTTGTTTTTTTAGAAAAAACTACAAATTATAAAGTTATACTTAATATTGACAAAAAAACTTTATATCCAAATATGATAATTTGGGATAAAGAATATGTAAAATTTTATATAAATCTATCAAATATATCAATAAATTTGCAATTAAAAGATTTTGATTTTGAAATAGAAGGAAATATTATGAATAAAAAAAATATAAGTTTTGTTGAAATTTAACTAAGGAATAACTTATGAGTTTTGGTAAAATTTTAAAAGAAAAAAGAGAAGAAAAAGGGTTATCAATAAAAGATATTTCGAGATATACAAAAATAAAAGAATTATATCTTTTAGCTTTTGAAGAAGAAGACTTTGAAAAAATGCCACAAGAACCATTTTCTTCAGGATTTCTTAAAAATTATATATCATATTTAGATATAAAAAATTTATCTTTATATGATGATTATTTAGAAAAAAGATCTTCTATTAAAAACGATCTAGAATCAATTTCAGAATCTAATTTTAATGATAAAAATATCGCACAAACAAACATTTTAGCTGAATCTCTAAATTATAATGAAGAAATAGACAAAATAAAATCAGAAATAAAATCACAAATAACTACGAATTTTAAGAAAATTATTTATTATATTTTATTTATTATTATAGCTTTATCTTTTATTTTTTATTTTTATTACATTGATATTTTTTATAAAAATATATTAAAAAAATCTACTATTATGAATAACAATATAGATCATATATTAACAAATATAAATTCTCAAGCTCTAATAACCAAAAATTTAAAAAATATTTATATTTTAAAAATAGAAGCAAAAAATATTTGTTGGATATTGGTAAAAAAAGATGGAATATCTATATTTAAAGGATTAATTAAAAAAAATTCTATAAATACTTGGATGTCTTTTGAAGGATTTGAAATTATGATTGGAGATATAGATAGTGTAGATCTATTTCTAAATGATAAAAAATTAAACATAGTTAAAAATGAAAATAAAAAAGTTACTAGAGTTTTTATAAATGAACAAAGTTTAAATAATATTAAAGAAGAGGAAAAAAATGACAATAGACAGAATTCCGCCTCATAATATTGATGCAGAAAAAGCAGTTTTAGGATCAATGATGATAGATTCTACAGCCGTTAATATATCACTAGAAATACTTAAAGAAAATAATTTTTATTATGATTCACATAAAATAATTTTTAGAGTTATGGAAAAACTTTTTAATCTAGGAACTCCTATAGATATTCTTATAGTAATGGAAGAATTGTCTAAAATTAAAGAAATAGAAAGAGTTGGGGGAAAAGAATATTTAACAACACTTTTAAATAGTATTTCAACTTCAGCACATGTAGAATATTATGCTAATATAGTAAAAGAAAAAAGTATTCTTAGAAATTTAATAAATTCTTCAACAGAAATAATTAATGATTGTTATTCTTCTGAAGAAGATGCTACAAGAGTTTTGGATACAGCAGAACAAAAAATTTTTGATATAGCACAAAAAAGAGAATTTTCAGGATTCAAGCAAATTTCAGAAAAAACCCATGAAACTATTGAAAAAATACAGTCATTTTTTACTGAGAAAAAAAGCACAACAGGACTTAGAACTGGTTTTATAGATTTTGATAATATGACTTCTGGATTGCAACCATCTAATTTAATTATTGTTGCAGCAAGACCTGCTATGGGAAAAACATCTTTTTGTTTAAATATTGCTGAACATGTTGCTATTGTTGAAAAAAAGCCTGTAGCAGTTTTTAGCTTGGAAATGTCTTCAGATGAATTAGTTTTTAGAATGCTTTGTTCTCAAGCAAAAGTAAATGCTCATCATGTAAAAACTGGATTCCTGTCTTCAAAATCATGGACTCCTATAACAAATGCAGCTGCAAAATTAGCAGAAGCTCCAATATTTATTGATGATACCCCAGCTTTATCTGTTTTAGATATGAAGTCTAGAGCAAGAAGATTAAAAATGGATAAAGGTTTAAGCTTGATAATAATAGACTATTTACAACTTATGTCTGGCAGAAGTGGAAAAGCAGAACATAGACAACAAGATATTTCAGAAATAACTAGAGGTTTGAAAATATTAGCAAAAGAGCTTGCAATCCCTGTTATAGCTTTATCTCAGCTATCTAGAGCCACAGAAAAAAGAACAGACCAAAGACCTCAATTATCTGATTTAAGAGAATCTGGTTCTATTGAACAAGATGCAGATTTAGTTGCATTTTTATATAGAGAAGGATATTATAAACAAAATGTACCTGAGCTAGAAAATAAAGCTGAAGTAATAATAGGAAAACAAAGAAGTGGTCCAACAGGAAATGTTGAATTGATTTTTAGAGGAGAATTTACTAGATTTGAAAATATGTCAAATATTGTTTCTTAAAATTAAATAATTTTTTAAAAATAAATAATTAATATAAAAAAGGATTTTAAGTATGGAAAAAGTTAAAATTTCAATTGGATCTGATCATGCGGGTTTTGATTTGAAAAAAGAAATTTCAAAATATTTAACAGACAAAGGCTTTTTAGTTTCAGATGAAGGAACTTATTCATTGGAAAGATGCGATTATGTAGATTTTGCAAAAATAGTAGCAGAAAAAGTTAGAGATAAAATAGTAGACAAAGGAATTCTAGTTTGTGGAACAGGTGTTGGCATGAGTATTGTAGCAAATAAAATTAAAGGAATTAGAGCTTCTCTTTGTGTTACAGAATATATGGCGGAAATGACTCGGCTTCATAATGATGCAAATATTCTTTGTTTGGGAGCTAGGACTGTAGAAACAGCAACAAATTTAGTTATTGTAAAAAAATGGTTAGAGACTGGTTTTGAAGGTGGAAGGCATATTCCTAGAATAGAAAAAATATCTTTATTAGAAAAATAAAAATTTATAAAAAAATTAAAAATATGGGGTCTTTGTATGATAAAAGAATATAAGCCTGCAATAATAGTTTTAGAGGACGGAAAAATTTTTCATGCTAAATCTTTTGGATCTGACGGAGAACGGATGGGGGAAATAGTTTTTAATACAAGTCTTGCTGGATATCAAGAAATATTGACAGATCCATCCTATTCTGAACAAATAGTTACATTTACTTATCCATTGATAGGAAATTATGGAATAAATTCAGAAGATGTAGAATCTAGAAAAATTTTTTTGAAAGGCATAATTGTTAGAGAATATATTGATTCTTACAGCAATTATAGAGCTGATAAAAGTTTAGCTGAATATTTAAAAGAAAATAATATTTTAGGTTTATGCAAAGTAGATACTAGAGCAATAGCTAGACATATTAGAATAAAAGGAGCAATGAAAGCAATAGTTTCTACAGAAAATTTTAATATAGAAAGTTTGATGAATAAACTAAAAAATTATTCTGGGCTTGTAGGAAAAAATTTAGTGCATGATGTTTCAATGAAAAAATCTTATAAATGGGAAAATCTTAAAATAGAAAAAACAAAAAAAATAGTCGTGATGGATTTTGGGGTTAAGCTAAATATTTTGAGAGAATTAGAAAGACTTGGCTATGAAGTGGAGGTTGTCCCTTCAGACACAACAGCTGAAAAAATTTTAGAATTAAATCCTGATGGGGTTTTTCTTTCTAATGGACCAGGCGATCCAACTGCTTTAACAGATATTGTGAATGAAATAAAAAAACTTATTGGCAAAAAACCAATGTTTGGAATATGCTTAGGGCATCAGTTGCTCGGTTTAGCATTTGGTGCAAAAATTTACAAATTAAAATTTGGGCACAGAGGTGGAAATCACCCAGTTAAAAATTTAGAAACTGGAAAAATAGAAATAACTTCTCAAAATCATGGATTTTGCATAGATGAAAAATCTTTAAATCTTGATGAAATAGAAATCACTCATATGAATTTATATGATAATACTTTAGAGGGGATTAAACATAAAAAATATCCGATATTTGCAGTTCAGTATCATCCAGAAGCTTGTCCAGGACCGAATGATTCTAATTATTTATTCACAAGATTTAAGGAGATGTTAGAAAAATGTTAGAAAATGATAAAATGAAAGAGGAATGTGGAGTTTTTGGAATTTTTAATCATCCTGATGCAACAAAAATGGCATATTTAGGATTATATGCTCTTCAACACAGAGGACAAGAAAGTGCAGGAATTGCAGTTTCTGATAGAACTAGAATAAAAAACTATAGAAAAATGGGATTAGTTTCTGATATTTTTAGAGAAAAAATTTTAAATGAACTTAAAGGAAATATTGCAATCGGGCATGTTAGATATTCAACAAGTGGATCGTCTGTAGAAAGAAATGCACAGCCTTTTTCTGTCTATTATTCAAAAGGACCAATAGCTATTTCTCATAATGGAAATATTACTAATGCTTATGAATTAAGAGAAAAATTAGAATCAAAAGGTGCTATTTTTCAGACAACATTAGATAGCGAAATAATAATTCATTTACTAGCAAAAAGTGAAAATCCAGATTTTATTCAATCAATAATAGAATCACTAAATTTATTAAAAGGATCTTTTTCTCTTTTGATTATGACAAAAGATAAATTGATAGCTGCTAGAGATCCATGGGGATTTAGACCTTTAGTTTTAGGTAAAATCGGTGGAAAGTATGTTTTATCATCAGAAACTTGTGCTTTTGATTTGATTAATGCTGAATATATCAGAGAAATTGAACCTGGAGAATTAGTAGTTATTGATGATGATGGTATAAAATCCTATGAAATAAACAAAAATGAAGTTCATAAACATTGTATTTTTGAATATATATATTTTGCTAGACCTGACAGTGTAGTTTTTGGAAAATCAGTTCAAGCAGTCAGAAAACAACTTGGTAGAGAATTAGCAAAAGAAGCTCCTATTGATGCAGATATGGTAGTTCCTGTTCCAGACTCTGGAATATATGCTGCTTTTGGATATGCTGAACAATCAAAAATACCTTTAGAGTTAGGGTTTGTTAGAAATCATTATGTTGGTAGAACATTTATAAAACCAGATCAAAATGATAGAAGTTTTGCAGTTAGAGTAAAATTAAATCCTGTGAAAGAAATAGTCCAAGGCAAAAAAATAATATTAGTTGATGATTCTATAGTTAGAGCTACTACAAGCAAAATGAGAATAGATGCATTGAGGCAAGCAGGAGCAAAAGAAATACATCTAAGGATAACAGCTCCTCCTATTACAGATTCTTGTTTTTTTGGTATAGATACTCCAGACAAAGATAAATTAATAGCTTCTTCTCATTCTGTTAAAGAAATAGAAAAACTTCTGGGAGTAGAGTCTTTGGCTTATATTAGCATCGACGGGCTTATGAATTGTGTAAATAACAAGCATCATTATTGTTTATCATGTTTTGATGGACAATATCCATTTACAGTTAATCCTGAAAGAGCAAAATTTAGATTAGAAAATACAACTCAAATAGATTTCAAGTTTTAAAAAAAACGGAGATTTTTAATTATGATAGCATTAATTGGAGAAAAAGAAATCTGGAAAGGATTTTCACCGTTAGGGGTAAAAGTTTTTGAGGTTAATAGCTCTCAAGAAGTTTTTAATGCTTGGGAAAAAATAAATAGTGAAAATTTTAAATTTTTATTTTTGTCTGAATACTCTGCAAATCTTATTGAAGATAAGTTAGATGATCTTTATAAACAAACAAAAATAAATGTAGTTTTATTACCATCTATAGATGGGACAAAAACTGAAGATAAATTATATTTTAAAAGATTAAAATCTGTTGTAGAAAAAGCAATGGGAGTAGACATATTATCGTAGTTTTTTAATGGAGGATTTTATATATGAATACTGGCAAAATCAAAAAAATTTCTGGTCCGCTTGTTATAGCAGAAAATTTAGATAATGTTAAAATGTATGAAGTTGTGAGAGTTGGAAATTTAAAACTAATAGGTGAAGTTGTAGAGCTAAAAGAAAACTTTGCTTCTATCCAAGTTTATGAAGATACAGCAGGGTTACAGCCAGGAGAACCTGTAGAAACAACAGGCGATTCTTTGAGTGTAGAATTAGCTCCGGGGTTAATTACTTCAATTTATGATGGAATACAAAGACCTTTAGAAAAAATGAAAGAATTGAATGGCAGTTTTATTCCAAGAGGAATTGATTTGCCTGCAATAGATAGAGAAAAAAAATGGCATTTTAAAAATATTTTAAATGTTGGGGATTTCGTAATTAGTGGAGATATAATTGGAACGGTTAAAGAAACAGAAATAATAGAACATAAAATAATGATTCCAATAGGAATATCTGGAAAAATCATTTCTATTACAGAAGGGGATTGGACAGTTGAAGAAACTATAGCAGTAATAGAGAAAGAAAATAATGAGCAAGTAAATATAAAAATGCTTCAAAAATGGCCTGTTAGAATTCCAAGAAAATATGCTGAAAAAATAACTCCAAATGAATTATTAACAACAGGGCAAAGAGTTATAGATTCATTTTTTCCTATTCCAAAAGGTGGAACAGCTTGTATTCCTGGTCCTTTCGGTAGCGGAAAAACTGTTGTTCAGCATCAATTGGCAAAATGGGCAGAAGTTGATATTGTTGTATACATAGGTTGTGGGGAAAGAGGAAATGAGATGACAGATGTTTTGAATGAATTTCCTCATTTAAAAGATTCTAAAACTGGAGAGCCTTTAATAAAAAGAACTGTTTTAATAGCAAATACAAGTAATATGCCTGTTTCCGCTAGAGAAGCATCTGTTTATACTGGAATAACTATTGCAGAATATTTTAGAGATATGGGATATAATGTTGCATTAATGGCAGATTCTACTTCTCGATGGGCAGAAGCTTTGAGAGAAATGTCTGGAAGATTAGAAGAAATGCCAGGGGAAGAAGGATATCCAGCTTATCTTTCAACAAGAATAGCAGAATTTTATGAAAGAGCTGGAAGGGTTTTGTGTTTGTCTAGCGAAGACAAAAAAAGAGAAGGAACCTTAAGTGTTATAGGAGCAGTTTCTCCTGCAGGAGGCGATTTATCGGAGCCTGTTGTTCAAGCTACTTTGAGAGTTGTGAAAGTATTTTGGAGTCTTGAATCAAAACTAGCATTTCGTAGGCATTTTCCAGCAATAAATTGGCTTAGAAGCTATTCACTTTATTTGACAAATGTAAAAGATTATTTTCAAAATAAACGAACTGAAATGTCAGATTTTTTAGATTATAGAAATGAAGCTATGAAAATATTGCAACAAGAATCTTCATTAGAAGAAATTGTTAGATTAATCGGATATGAATCTTTGTCAGATAAAGATAGAATAATACTTGAAACAGCAAGATCTATTAGAGAAGATTTTTTACATCAAAATGCATTTGAAGAGGATGATACTTATACAGAATTAGAAAAACAATATTTAGTTTTAAAATCAATCGTGAATTTATATAAAATATCTATAGAAGCTATAGATAATAATAAAACAAATTTTGAAGAATTAATGAATTTAGAAGTTAGAAAAAAATTTGCAAAAATAACATACAAAACTAAAGATTTTATAAAAAATATTTTGAATGAAATAAACAATTTAA
>CAYQVV010000010.1:0-4312 GCA_964421155.1 uncultured Elusimicrobiaceae bacterium | reverse complement strand
TTTTTAAAAGGCTATTGTTTTTTGAAATTATTATTTTTTATCAAAATTATAATTTTTATTACAAAGGAATTTTTTTTATGGATATCTCTAATATTGTGGAAATTTTAAAAATATCAGCAATAACAGCTCCAAAAGCTAGAGGCGAAAACAATATTTTATTTAAAAATCTATCTTTTGAAGAAAAAAATTTGCTTGTTCAAAATATGAAAATCCTGGCTGAAAAAGAGAATTATCCGACTTTTTTGAGAGATGCAAATTGTATAGAAAAAGCTGATGCTGTAGTCTTGATAGGAACAAAACTAAAACGAATCGGATTAAAAATTTGTGGAAATTGTGGAGCAAAAAATTGTGCTGATGCAGAAGAAAAAAATTTAGTTTGTGCTTTCAATTCTGGAGATTTAGGTATTGCAATAGGGTCTTTTGTATCAAAAGCAATGGATTTTAGAATAGACAATAGAATTATGCATACAGCTGGAATTGTAGCAAAGCAATTAAATTTATTAGAAGAAGCAAAAATAGTTTTTGCAATTCCGCTTAGCATTAGTGGAAAAAATATTTTTTTTGATAGATAAAATCTGATAATTTTATATTGGCACTTTAAAAATATCAGATAATTTTATATTGACATTTTAAAAATATCTGATAATCTTATATTTATATTAAAAAAAATAATATCAATATATGAGTTTTTTATGAGAGAAATTACAAAAAAAATAAAAGAAAATTTAGATAATGATTTAATGTTAATAATAGTTGGAGCTAGACAGACTGGAAAAACGACTATTTTAAAACAATTATATACAGAAGAAAAAGAAAAAAATAAATTTTTTATTAATCTAGAAAATTTAGAATTATTAGAAATTTTAAATGTTCATCCTGATAATCTTTTTAAAATAACTAATACAAATTCAAATACAAAACAAATAATATTTATAGATGAAATACAATATTTGAATAATCCAACGAATTTTTTGAAATATATTTATGATGAATACAAAGGTTTTATAAAAATAATAGCAACTGGGTCTACAAGTTTTTATATTGACAATAAATTTAAAGATTCTTTACTTGGTAGAAAAAGGATTTTTAATTTATATACTTTGACTTTTAGAGAATTTTTAAATTTAAAAAATGAAGTAGATTTGATAAATAAAGATAAATTTTCAATGATGGACTATAAAAAAATTGAAAATTTATTTTCAGAGTATATTACATATGGTGGCTATCCTGCTGTTGTCAATGCTAAAAATATAGAAGAAAAAAAATTAATACTTCAAGAAATAGGATTGGATTATATAAAAAAAGATATTTTTGAATCAAAATTACAAAGCCAAGAAAAATATTATTCAATTTTAAGAATAATAGCAAATAATGTAGGGTCATTATTTAATGCAAATGACATCTCAAAAACTTTAAAAATATCATCTTTAACAGTTGATAATTATTTATATGTTATGCAAAAATCTTTTCATGTTAGTTTTTTGAGACCTTTTTATAATAATGTAAAAAAAGAATTAACAAAAATGCCAAAAGCATATTTTTTAGATTTGGGGTTAAGAAATTATTTTTGTAAAAATTTTGAAAATATTGAGATGAGAAACGATAAAGGTTTTTTTTTAGAAAATATTATTTTTAGAGAATTTTTAATAAAATATGGAATAGACAATATAAAATTTTGGAGAACTCAAGATCAACATGAAATAGATTTTGTAATAAATGAAGATTTAGCTGTAGAAGTTAAATTTGATAAGGAAAAATTTAATATAAAAAAATATTCTAAATTTACTGATAATTATCCAAATATTAAATTAAAATGTATGGATTATAAAGATATTATTAATTTTGTTTTAGATATAAAAAATTAATTATAAAAATTTGATTAAAGTTTAGGAGAAAATAAAATATGCTTTGGGCAGGAAGATTTTCAAAAGATTTAAATAAAAAAGTTTTGGATTTTACAAGTTCATTAGATATAGACAAAGTTTTATATAAATATGATATAAAAGGCTCTTTGGTTCATATTGAGACTATGAATAAAATTGGAATTATATCTGATGAAGAATTAAAAATTATTAGTGATGGATTAAATAATATTTTGCTTGAATTTGAAAATAATAATTTTAAGTTTTTAGAAAATGATGAAGATATTCATATGGCAATAGAGAGAAGATTAATTGAAATGGTGGGGGAAGTT
Organism: uncultured Elusimicrobiaceae bacterium; assembly: GCA_964421155.1. Lineage (GTDB taxonomy): Bacteria > RUG730 > RUG730 > RUG730 > RUG730 > CAYQVV01. Next base: position 2,118 of record CAYQVV010000010.1, on the reverse strand, counting down.
GGGAAAAAACTTCATACTGGAAGATCTAGAAATGACCAAGTTAATTTAGATGTTAGAATGTTTATAAAAGAAAATGAAAAAATTATTATTGAAAAAATATCTGATTTTATAAAACTTTTAGTCCAAATAGCAGAAAAAAATAAAGATATTGTTATGCCTGGATATACACATTTACAACAAGCTCAGCCTATACTTTTCTCTCATTATATTTTGTGTTATGCAAATAAATTTTTGAGAGACAAAAATAGATTTGAAAATGCTTATAAATCAGCAAATATTTATCCTCTTGGAGCAGGAGCTTTAGCTGGAACTCCATATAATGTTGATAGAAAGTTTGCTAGTGAAAAATTAGATTTTTCTAAAATTTCTGAAAACAGCCTTGATGTTGTAAGTGATAGAGATTTTATATTAGATTTTTTATATGCAGGAACAAGTTTTGCTATAAATTGTTCTAGACTTGCTGAAGATTTTATTATTTATTCTAGCCAAGAATTCAATTTTATAGAAATGGACGATGCTTATACAACGGGCTCTTCTATTATGCCACAAAAAAAGAATCCAGATATTATGGAACTTGTTAGAGGTAAATCTCAAAGAATTATTGGTTCATTCAATGCTTTTGCCAATCTTATGAAAGGATTGCCAATGTCATATAATAGAGATATGCAAGAAGATAAATTTTATTTACTTCAAGCTATGAATACTTTATATGAATTTTTGGAAATATTACCTGATGCAATAGCAACAACAAAAATAAAAAAAGATTCTATGAAAAATGCTTTAGATAAAGGATTCCTTTATGCAACAGCAGTGGCGGATTATTTAGTTAGAAAAAATGTGCCTTTTAGAGAAGCTCACAAAATTACTGGAAATATAGTCAATTTTTGTATACAAAATAAAAAAAGTTTTTCAGATTTAAAGTTAGATGAATATAAAACTTTTTCTATGGTTTTTGAATCTGATATTTTTCCAATTTTTGATGCAAAAAAAATTATTGAAGAACAAATTATTCAAGGTGGAACTTCTACAGTTTCTGTAGAAAATCAAATAAAAAAATTGAAATAATTTATAAAGTTTTAGAGGTAAAAATTTGAAATTAATTAAAAGTTTTATAATCATTGTTTTGTTTTTTATGTCTGGAAATTTTCTTTTTGCAAGTGTAGATATAGGAACTAAAATTTTCACTAAGACATTCTTTAATTCAAAATCTGTTGAAGATAATTCTTTAGATAAAATTTCTAATTCAAAAGACGATACGCTTCAAAGAGTTCAGTTTTATTTGAAAGGGAATATACATCCTAATATTGAAGCAAAAATTCAACTTCAAGGGATTGGAACATGGAATTCTACAGATTCTATAAAAATAGATGGAAATTCTTATCAAAACTTTGAACCTTTTGTCGAACAAGCATATTTGAAAATTTCTGATATTTTTGGGATAAATAAAAATTCCATTATAGAAGGAAAAAATGACCAACTAAAAGATAAAAAAGAGTCTAAAAAATCTTTACAAATAGATTTAACAATTGGTAGACAAAAAATTTTTTATGGAGATGGATTTATTTTAAGTGACAATAATTTAGGACTTTTTGGATATAAATTAGAACTTTTAAGCAATAAATTTGATATAGATATTTTATCAATGAAAAAATCGGAAAAAGCAGATGAAAATTTTAATATATATGAACAAAATACGGATTTATATGCTGGGGTAATAAAATTAAATAAATTATTAAAAAATGAAAGTGAAGAAAATCAAGAAAAATTGTATCCTTATTTATATTATGTAACTGAACAGACTGAAATAAAAGATCAAAATATAAAAGATACTAGAAATTTTTTAGGAATTAGAATAGACGGAATTTCTAACAAAAAAATATTTTATAAAGCAGAATTAGCAAAACAAACTGGAACATATAAAGATTTCACTAACAAAGATAATACAAAAGATTATGACGGATTATTTTATATAGTGGGGTTAAAATATAAAATTAATGACAACTTTTTAAAAGAAAATTTGCTAAAAAATATATTTTTTAAAGCAAATTATTTAAAAACAACTGGTAAAAATGAAAATGATAATGATGAAACAATTTCAATAAAAAATGAAAATTTTAA